>JAIRZA010000151.1 GCA_031267475.1 Spirochaetaceae bacterium
GGCAAATACTTTAGCGCGCTCTAAATCGGCCGTATTTGGATGACCCTTATGCATAAATTTAAATTCACCCTTACAGTGAAATTCTCTCGTTAATACAGTGATATTTTTTTCAGCAAGCAACTTTGCTATGTTAGAATAGGCGGATTTTACAACAGCCGCAGTGCTAAATATAGCAACATTTCTGATTTGACTGCTATTAAGAGTGCTTATGAAATTTTTCAATTCATTATCAATACCAAACGCATAAACGGCCCCGCCTAAAAAAAGTATATCAACCTCTGAATCAATCTTATCAGTAATCGGTTTTGCCGTTACACCGGCAGCTTCAGCAATTGCTTTCGCTATTTTTTCTGTATTGCCTGACTTCGATAAATAACGCACTTCTATTTTCATTTTATTCTCCTTTCAAACAGCATTTATAAAACGTTTTTGCTTTAACCTATATAAAAAATGACGCGACAAAAGGTGTAATAATATGCAAAACTATATCCGCAAAAAAATGAGCTATCATTGCCGACTCCAAACCATTTTTCCAATAGAGCCAGCCGAAAACAACACCGCCGGCACCATTTAATAAAATTGCGCGAATAATAACAATCCCTGTTAAAGCAGTTATTTGCGCGGTTGCCGGTAAATGCCCCAGACCAAAAATTATGGACGCCAGAATAATAGACAACCATACCCCAAAACCAGTAGGAAGCCCGTCTTTTGTTTTCTTTATTTTAAAAGTTATCCATACGAACAAAGAAACCAAGAACAACCTTAATAAAACCTCTTCGGCAATGCCGCCATAAAACGACGCAAGAAATGCTTTCCACGCCGGTACAGACACATTAGAAAGAGATAATTCAGGAATTGATTTACTGAACGGTATACTGAGGAGAACAATTAATACGCCGGCCAAAACACCAAAACAAACTGAAACACGTATTACCGGTAGTATTGCTTTCGTTTGTTTTTTCCCTTCCAAAGCACCCTGCAAAATAGGAAGCCCCATTCCAATATGTTTTGATAAAAGCAAACCAAAAAACAACGCCGCGGCAAACAGGATGATGTTTTGTACGATTGAAAGGAGAAGGATTACCGGTGAAATCTCAATCACGCTTGATGTGATTGCCAGCGAATAAGGTATCACAAGCACTGACGCGATAACACAGACTCCAAGCAAGATAAAAAATAATTTCCAGTTAATTATTTTTTTCATGGAAATACTCCTCCAATCACAAATAAATTCATATTTGAATTATATATTTTTTATAATTTTTGTCAATATCTCTTTTTACACAACATCATAGCCGGGCGCGGCATTTTGCCGCAGCAAAATGCCGCGGAAGCAGATTTTTATTTTCATAACACGCCTATCAGACTTATTTTTTCCAATGCCCATTCCGCCTTTTTTCGTACAATTTCATATTCATCATCAAGCAAGCGCCGAATATGTGCCTCATCTCCTGTTTTATAATCATTAACCATTGAATTTATCGCGTTTAGCTTCCACCGCCACAAACTTTCCTTTTTTATATAAAAAAATTTCTTCATTAAATTATTTTCAATATCTTCATAACCGGCGTTAAGAATCGCAGACGCGGAAAGAAAACCGCTCAAATTGTTTAAATCCGGGAAAACATCTTTATTTTCCCATTTACCCCTATTCATCGGGCAAACATCCTGACAAACATCACATCCATAAATCATTTTACCTATACACCTATTTGTCGCGTCATCATAAGATTCCGCGGCATTAGAAGTTGTCAGCCTGCTGACACACGTCGCCATATTCATCGTATACGGCTTTGACAAAGATTTTGTAGGACAAGCCTTGATACACTTATTGCAATCAGCGGGACATTCCGGCAAAGAATGTTTTTCAATCAACTCCATTTCAATATCAGTCGCTAACGCCGCTATATTTATCCACGAGCCTTTTTCCGTATAGAAAAAATTATTCCGGCGTATAATACCTAGTCCCGCCTTATGCGCCGCCCAGCGCATGGCTGTAATTCCGGGATGTTCATTCCAAGCTGTTTTTAGGCCGAGAGCATGAAGATAATCGTCAAATTCTATAAGTTTTTTTCTTTCCCCTGCGTCAGGATTAAACCGCGATTCGACAAGATAATATTTCCCATAATTTTTTACGATTGATCCTTGCGGTAAAATATAATGTCCATAATGAAATATCAAAACAATAATTGATTTTGCCCAGGGAATTTTTTCTTTTATATTTGCAAAACCAAGAAAATTGCTGTATATCCTTTCACCATTTGGAATTCTATCCATACGCTCGCGCAGGCGCTCCGCGTAATCTATCATGGCTTCCGGTTTTATTATGCCGCATTTATGGATTCCGAGTTCATAAGCCTTTTGTTGTATTTTTTCTGCAATCATTATATTATAATCCCCATTCAGTAATTCAATAAACATATTGATTGTTAAACTAGTCCAATATTAAAATAAACGTACCAATTGTAATTAATAACCCGCCAATAATCGTTTTGGCGGTTACAGTTTCTTTTAATACAACAAATGCCAGCGCCATTCCGATTACTAAACTAAATTTATCAATAGGTATAACTTTCGACGCATCTCCAATTTGCAAAGCTCTATAATAAAACAACCATGACAATCCAGCCGAAATACCGGACAATATTAAGAACGCTAAATTTTTATGCCCTATGTTTACAATTTCGTTATGCTTCCCAGTCATAAAAACAACAGCCCATGATATAATTAGAATAATAACCGTCCGTATTGCTACAGCCAAATTTGAATTTACATTTTCAATACCAATTTTTGCCAAAATTGAAGTTAATGCCGCAAAAAACGCTGATAATAAGGCATATAAAACCCACATAAATTTTTACTGGAACTATAACCCTAATTCGTTTCTTTTATTTTTTGTATGAATTCATCTATGTTCTCCATACTGAATAATATCAAGTATTCATTTGTTGGAATTAATACAACGCTATTCCTGTCCGTTAAATACACCAATGCCTTTTTCCCATTTTTTAACCTCATCCAACCCAACTTAAAGTTAGGCAGGCCTATTCCATTCGTCCGAATTGAAATATTATATTCGTTATCCTCATTCATATTTATTTTCTTAATTCCATCTATAATAACATTTTTCAAAGGTATTTTTTTCCCATATATTGCAGACTTTATTATTATTTCTTTATTTGTTAAAGATAATGATGTATTCCGCATTGAATAAAATACCGCCGGAAGTAATATTATCAAACCAACAAGTATAATAATCAATATTAATACAGATATTATAGCAATAATATTGTTTCCCTTTGGTTGAATAATTGTTTCAAAAAATAATACATTTTCCATAAAAACCGATCCTTTCCCCTCCCCTACTCTGCCAAATATCTATCGAATATACGCTGAACCGCACTCAGATGCCGCGCCGGTAAGAATATCAAGGCCGTGCCGCAGGCTGTCGATAATACCCGAAAGATTTTCACTGACGGCTTTTGGGCTGCCGGGCAGATTTACTATCAGTGAAGAACTGCGTATCACGGAAACCGCCCTGCTCAACATGGCGCGGGGAGTAACGGAAAAACTACGCCAGCGCATCGCCTCCGCTATCCCCGGCACAAGCCGGCTGGCGACAGCAAGCGCCGCCTCAGGCGCGCAATCACGCGGGGAGAATCCGGTGCCGCCTGTTGTAAGAATCAAATCTGCCAGTCCGCCGTCGGCAAGGCGTTTCATCTCCTCTTCGAGCAAGGGCTGTTCGTCGCTCAGAATCTTGTAACTAACTACATCATAACCTTTAGCGGAGACGATCTCGCGAATCACAAGAGCGCTTGTATCCTCGCGCTCGCCGCGCGCCCCCTTATCGCTCGCCGTGATTATTCCAACACGATAACGTTTTGCGGCGCCCAAATCCGCCCCGCGTTTAAGGCTCCCGCCGTGCAGCACACGGGAAAAAACGCCTTCACGCGGCATAATGCAGTCTCCTACTGTCTCAAAAATATGGCAATGATTATGACATTCCTTGCCTATCTGCGTTATTTCAAGGAGTATATTGCCTGATGAAAGCAATGAGCCAACGGGCAGAGCGGAAAGGTTAAAGCCTTCAACAACAAGATTCTCGCCAAACGCGCCAAACTCTATCTTGCTGGAGGGCGCTTTCTTGCGAAACGCTTCGATTTCTTCAAAAGATAAAAGGCTCACTTGTCTGTGCCACACGCCGGCGTGGGCGTCTCCTTTTATTCCATACCCTAAAATAAACTCCGCCTGCTCCACGGCGTGTTTTTCTGTCCCTTTTTTTTCGCTTACGCATATCGCGTGAATCTTACCCAAGCGGTCATCCTCCAATCCTGAACATATTCTTTTTTTTATGTTGATTATTATCAGAGCGAAAGTTATGTCGAGCCGGTTTAGCCATCACGGCTGCGCGTATCGCGTCCGCAATTTCCGCATCGCCGCCGCCGTCTCGTATTATGGCTTTCAAGTCGATGCCGGCGTCGCTTGAAAGGCAGGGTTTCAAAAGGCCGGTTCCTGTGAGTCGCAGGCGATTGCACATTCCGCAAAAATTATGGCTCAACGCGCTGATAAATCCTATCTTTCCTATGAAGCCCGCCGCGCTGTAGTAAGCGGCGGGTCCGTTGCCAAATTGTTCGTCAGACGGTGTCAAAACGCCAAAAGCGCTCTGTAATTGTTCAAAAATTTCATCCTGTGGTATGGGTGAAAAATCCGACCCCAGGCCAATGGGCATTAATTCTATAAATCGAACTATTATTTCAGTCTGCCGCGCAAGCTCCGCCAGCGGAACAATATCATTTTCGTTGACTCCGCGCATTGGAACGCAATTAATCTTGATCGTAAGTTGTGTTTTACAAGCGTCTTCTATGGAGTGTATAACTTTTTGGAGGTCATTCGAGCGCGTAATGCGCCGGAAACAGGTGTTGTTAAGTGTGTCAAGGCTGATATTTACCGCGTCAAGGCCGGCGTCTAGTAATTCTTTCAAAAAATCGCTCAATGTCAAGCCGTTTGTTGTAAGTGTTACTGTTTTTATGTTTCTTTGGTGTTTTAATGAGTGGATGAATGAGGCGAGTCCTCGTCGTACTAGCGGCTCGCCGCCGGTAATTTTAATTTTATTTATGCCAAGTCCCGCCGCCGCTGCGCAAATTCTTAGGGTCTCCTCAAAGCTGAGTATCTGGTCGTGCGGTGTCCGTTCAACGCCTTCCGGCGGCATACAGTACACGCAGCGTAAATTACATTTGTCTGTTACCGAAACCCGCAGGTAATTGATAATCCGCCCGTAGCCGTCTTGCATATCAAAAGTATACCACTGTAACCGTGTCGTGAAAAGCAAAACCCGCCAGCCCGCCCACCAGTGGGATTCAATCCGCTACGCGGCGGTGTCCCCATATCCTCTAGAGTCTCACTGAGTGGTATGGAGTTTGCGCCACGCTCCGCATTAGCATCCCCGCAATCGCTGGAGTCTCACCGAGGGGCGTGGAGTTTCGCTGTGCGAAACTCCTAAAGCAAAATGCGCAGCATTTTGCTACGCTTTAACGCTCTTCGCGGACTATAACTTCTTTGAAACCCGCGTTGCCAAGCCTTATAGCAATCGAATCAATTTCATCAGCGCGAACATTGCTGATTACAACACGGTACATCTCGCCAAAAGGCTCCCATTGCGGATTCAGACCAGCCGCCGACAGACGGTCAAAGACCTCAACCGCGTTCTTGGCCACTTTGAACGAGCCAATTTGAAGCCGGTAATATCTGCCGCTTACAAATGGTCCGCCAATAATCTCGGCGGCGGTATAATTCGGATAATTACGCGCTGTCTGCGGCTGGGCGGGATTAGGCGCTATCGAAGGCGCGATAGCCGAACTAGGCATGACGGGTGTTGTAGCAGCTACAGGAGGACGCGCTATAGTCGGAACAGGCTGAAAAGACGCTACAGGCGGTGATGAAGTCGTCCGGCTCTGTGAAGCGGAAGGAGCGCGCGTGGTTTGTGTACTCCCCGTCGGCGAGGCCGTGGGACTCTGCCTAACAGACGGCTGCTGCGGCGTATATGAAGGGGCCGCCGGATTCGTCCTGGTGGAGCTTGTTGAACTAGACGAGCGCGGCTGGGACCCGCTTGCGCTGCTGCTGCTGGCAGGAGGACGCGCCGCCGGTCCTGTAGAAGCCGGGGGACGTACCACCGGAGGAGAATTAGTCTGCGTCCGCGCTGTTCCCGCCGTACTCGTTCCGCTCGAAGAATTTGCCGCTCTCTGCGTTACAGCCCGGCTGGTCGCCGGAACAGGCTGAGCCGTTAATGCCGGCTGACTTGCTTGCGCCGGCTGGCTTGGCTGAGGAGCGGCTTGGCTGGTTTGAGGCGGATCTGATGGAACAGGCTGAGCCGTTAAAACAGGCTGGCTTGACTGCGCCGGCTGCCGGCTTGCTTGCGGGGCGGCTTGACTGGTTTGAGGCGGATCTGACGGAACAGGCTGAGCCGTTAATGCCGGCTGACTTGCTTGCGCCGGCTGACTTGGCTGAGGAGCGGATTGGCTGGTTTGAGGCGGATCCGGCGGAATAGGCTGGGCCGTTAATGCCGGCTGGCTTGACTGCGCCGGCTGGCTTGCGGATTGAACGGCTTGCGTCGGTTGAGCCGTCGTCGTCGGCTGCGCCGTCGTTGGTGTAACCGCCGGCGCGGCCGCCGCCGATGCAGGAGAAGCGTCAGTCCCCGCGGCAGCCGTATTCACGGCCGTAACATTACGAGGCGCTAATTCTACAATAACTTGAGCCGTACCGGTTTCAAGCATATTCAATTTTTCCGCCGCCGCTTTGGAAACATCTATGATGCGGCTTTTAACAAAAGGACCGCGATCGTTCACCCGTACAAAAACCTGTTCGCCGTTTAGCGCGTTAGTAACTATCAGTAAAGTTCCAAAAGGCAGATCCGGATGGGCGGCCGTAAATTGATTTGGATCAAAAAGTTCTCCGGACGCTGTGGGCCTCCCCTCAAACTCTGTCCCGTACCATGAAGCTATACCCTCCTGACGGTATGAAGAGTTAGCCGGAGTCTGGGTTTGCGCGGCGCAAAGACTCGCTGTAAAAAAAAGGCTGCCCATAACAAATGCGATTCTGTTTTTCATATTAAAAGTCCCCTTACGGAAGTATACTTCAAAAATTATCAACGCGCAAAAAATTTATATTAAGAACCCCTCTACTGCACGTATTTAGGAGGCAGTTCCTGCCCTGATAAATTCCAATGTCCCGCTTTTAGCACATAAGTGCCGGCTTTATAGTTGTTCATGCGGTAATAATCAGAAAATTGATAACGAAAGCTGTCGCTTTGTATCAAAACATTTTCACCAATGGTTATATCACCCAAATTATTACCCATAAAAGCCTGACTGCCTATACTTCGCACAGAATCTGGAATTACAATCGAACTCAAATTATTTGAGGCAAAAGCCCCTTCTCCTATGAACGTAGTCCCCTCAGGAATGGTAAAGCTTTCCAGTCCCCTGTTCTTGTACTCGAATTTTCCTATACCCTGCCTTGCCTTGCTCATAGCCGGAGCAGCTTTAGCAGTTTCGGAAAACGGCGGCGTATTGTTTACCTGCGTACCGTCTTTTGTGATAGTTTTACTGTTTATCACAGGTATAGAAGACACTCCGGTATAATCGCCGGGAACCTCGATATAAACTTGAGAGTAGATATCTTTTTTATCCCCTAAAGACTGCGAAGCGGCAGGCGCGGAGACGGGCGGCGGCGGGACGATAGCTGTTGTTGATGTTGTTACCGTTGTCGTTGAAACCTGCTCGACCGGCGGCTTTACCACACCGGTTTGAGCCTCCGGAACCGCCGCGGAGTAGCTTTGCGCCGCGGGCGCTTTTGCCGGATAAATCTGTGTAGCGACAGGCTTCATTGAACTAGTCTGAACCGCTGGAGCGGCCGGAGCCGCCGCGGGATAACTTTGCACAATGACAGTCGTCTTTGAAAAAGCCTGCTTATCGGCGGGCTGCGCTCCATAGGTTGTTTGAACAGACTCTCTGGCGACAGGTTCGCTGTAACTGCTCAACGGCGCAATGCTGTTCTTCACACTTGACGCGCCGTACTTCTTTTCGGACGTGTCTTTCACAGGCTCTTTGGGAGTTGCAGGCGCGGCGTTCGAACCAGAAACAGGATTAAATGTGCCATCGTAACCTGTAAGCGGATTATAGAAATTACCATATAAACCCGTCGCCCTTTCAAGCAATTCGGCAGTTAAATGCTGTTTATCCGATGCGACATAGTAAACCTTAGATTTTACCGGGTTTTTGGAATTTTCTGTTAAATCGGCGTTTGTTACCCTTTTCAACATATTGCTGTCAAAAGCAGAATCCGCAATTACACGCACCGATGTAGGTATCACGACTATACTCAACTGGTTGCCAAAAAAGGCCTGGTCGCCGATAGTCTCAAGTCCTTGCGGAAGCACAAGGTCAGTAAGCCCCTTAAGTTTGAACGCCATATCGCCAATCTTGCGGACAGGAACACCATCAATGCTCACTGGGATGACAACGGATTTTTCATTTCCGGTATAACCAGTAATTACAATCCATTTTTGTCCGTCTCGAAGCTCGGCGCGGGTAATAAAGACATTATTATTCTGCGCGGTAAGCAAAACAGAAAATCCGGTAATAAGCGCAAAAAACATCAGCCCTCTTTTAAGCATAAAATCCACCTTCTAAATTAAAATATACACGTAAAGCTTTCCTAAAACTTCAATACCTTGGGAAGCTGTCTCTGGTTCATTGGAAAAAACGGACATTAGACCGCTATCCTTATTCAATTATCGGAGTTTTACCCCGAAAAGTTAAACTGCCGCTTACAAAAACAACAAAACGGACAGTTCAACTCAGTCCGCCGGACTGTCGCGCAAACTCCACTGCGCCGTTGTGTTAATGGAAACACGCTCGCCATGCGGCGGGCGTTTATTCCCAGCGATTTTACTTTTACGAAATTTCTGCTAAAAGAGAGAGATGGGACAGGGGATATTACAGGGTCAGTTGAGCCGGTTTGACGAGGTTGGGAAACAGACCGGGGACGCATCGGCATGGAAGCGGCGGGAGGGGTTCAATTTAACCTATACCTTCGGCGATGCGATAAA
>JAIRZA010000220.1 GCA_031267475.1 Spirochaetaceae bacterium
CCGTCTCTGCGGCAAATTATGTCATAATCCGGCATTTTATCTACGTACTGAAGAAAATCGGGGTATGAGATGTTGGAGGGTATCTCGATTTTACCGCTTATGGGGACTTTGAAGTGTCCAGCGGCGTTTGCCAGCGCTTTTATCGGGTCAAGCGCGTACTCCGTGAAGGGTATTACAAAATCGCAGGCGGCGTAGAGTTTGGCTACGTTTATGTCCCATGGAACTAGTAGTGATTTTCTATCAGATGATAAAAAAAGGAGCGCGTCGCCTGGTTGTCCGGTCAGCCACCGGATGGAGGTATCCCGCCGGTCCTCGTTGTCTTGTAGCATTACCAAGCTAAGCGATTCGGACTCCATCCATGTGTACAGCTTTTCCCGCCGTTTAAGATAATCCATTCACCGCTCCTGTGTATCAAAATTTAGGTTTGTCTCACGTAAACCTGTTATTTACTGTATATGTATGTGTAAATAATAGCCAGTGTAAACGTCATAAGCAAAACGCGCAAGCATTTGTCCGCCCGACGCCCGCCAGCGGGTTTCATATCCGCTACGCGGCGGCGTACCCACATATGTTGAAATTTTGACGAGAGCATGGAGTTTGCGCCACGCGCAAACTCTGGAGCTGAACACGCCCCGCGTGTTCAGCCAGTTGCCATTTCATGTATTTTGCGTTAAATTGTCTAGTATGAAAAACTCTGCGGCCGGCCGCGATATTAACTTTACAAACCATTCGCTTAACGCCGCTTTCGGCGCTGTCAGCGACGTAGTTTGCGCGGAGCGCAAACTACGCAAGATAAATGAGTTGCAAACGCTCCGCGTTTGCAACTCATTTATCCCCCCCCCCCCCCAACACTTGTAATACCGTTTTTCAAACAATATATATACATTCCTCATCCGCCGTAACAAGTATACAAGCGGCGCTGATTAACAGCCAAGATAATCAAACCGCCCCAAAACACCAGCCTTGCGCCATTTATACCGCGGCGATATGCCGCGACGCGGCATATCGCCGCGGTAATACTTTTATTAAGGAATACGCCATGAAATCAACGTTATTAAATACATATAAAAATAAAACACAAACCGCCATAAGACGCGGCCTAACAGCGGCGCTTGCCGCCCTCATTTTCGCGGGATGCCCCGGCGCGGAAAGTTTACTGGAATTCCCGCAAACCAACACCGGCGGAAACAACCCGCCGTTACGCGAGGGACCACCTGCGGAAGTCCGCCTAAAATCCATAAACGTCTATTATTCGGGAGACCCCGCAAAGAAAAACCTCTTAAACTCCTTCAACAACGCATTAGGCGACTTCACCGTTACAGACGCGGACATAAATCAAAGCGAATACATTACAGTAGAAGCCGAAGCCGCGGATGAGGAAGCCTCCGTGTCAATCTCGTGGACATACGACGCAAAAACCGGCAAAATGAGCGAGCCCGTAACAGGAACGCCGGCGGTTCTTGGCGAAGTAAGCGTTCCAGAGAAAAGAGAAAGCGACCAAAAAGACACACAAATCAGCATACTCGTCGTCAACGGAAACAAAAAATACACCACCAACATCAGACTCAGAGCCCCCGGCGCGGATGCTTCGTTGATGAGACTATCGGTTAAACTCAACGCCGGCAGCGCCGGCGACGCCGAACTGCTGCCGGATTTGGGCTTTAGCGGCGATGAAGCCGCAATCCCGTTCTATGCGTCCGTTTACCAGTACGCGGTCAGCCTTGACGACAGCAACGCGTCCTTAGTCATAACAGCGCAGGCTGCGTCTGTAGACTCCGAAATAACACTTACACAAGACGGGACGCTAATACAAGCAACGAAAACGGCGGTGGTGGAAGAAGAACCGGAGCCCGACCCCCAGACATCAATTTTAGCGTCAGAGAACGAGGAGGATTTGAACCCGCCCGAAGCCGCGCCGGCGGGTTACATATACTCGTGGAACATAACCGGAGGGAAAGCGGGCGCAAACGCCTCAAAAATAGTGTTGACCAGTGTCAATAAGGCGTCCGGCTCCGAGGTTTCAAGCAAATACACCGTAATGCTAGTGCCCCCGGCGGATCCGGCTCTTGCAGACGCGCATCTTTCGTACCTGAAATTGACGTACACGGGTTCCGGCGCTGACGCGATAAACTTTAGCCCCGAAGATCTTTCTTACACCGCTACCGTTCCAAGCATGGAAACGGCGGTCAAACTGGTACAGTGCACTCCGCGCGGCAAGGGGATAATTTCCATCGCGTACAAGACGGTAAGCACTGCCGGAGCGGAGAAGTCCCCCGGAACTATAGACATCATGGGTCTACCTTCATCTGAGATTAGCCTGCCTGCGGCGGGTTCCGGCGATAAACTTGTGGTAACTGTTGCGGTAGCGCTGGATGACCCATACGCCGGCGGCTCGATGGTGTACACGGTGGAGTTTACAAAACCCTCCTATTCCCTCTCTTACGAGGGTACGATTCAGGTTGAGGGAGGAAGCGGGTATACATTGACAGGTTTGTCCGCGACGACCGCGGACGGCGGCTCTGTAAGTGCTACACTGGGTGATAATGATACATGGACGGTGGCTATAGACCAGTTGAAAGGAGCGCCCGTAAGTTTTACGGCAACGTTCACAAAAACCGCAAGCGGCGGCACAACAACGGCGCACAGTGTAACGTGTTCGCCCGCATCTCCTGTAACGCCTGGCACACCAGCGGCTTTGAAGTTTAGCTTGACAAGCACGGACGAAAATCCCGTGTATCTTTTGGTACAGAGCGCCGCAGACTTGGCGAGCATGAGCGCTGCCGAAAACTATTTTCTAGCAAACAATATTGACCTTAGCACGTTGAACGATGGCAAATGGAGCGGACCCACAGGCTACATGGGGCATTTTAACGGCAACGGCAAAACGATAACGCTGTCGCTTTCTAAGACAGACGGCGACACCGGATTGTTTACAACCCTCGCCAGCGGCGCGATTATCGAAAACTTGCAGGTGGCGGTCAAAACATACGGCAGCGGCACCGTTCAAAACGCTGCGCTGACAATGACGAAAAACAGTCACTTTGGGGCGGTTGTGGGTATGATTACAGACGGAGATTATATAATCAGAGGCGTTAGAGTTACCGGCCGTCTGAATTATGCCGGAGGCAGCGACTATCTGCTTGTAGGCGGTTTGATTGGCGAAGTTCAGAACAAGAAAAACGCAACTCTTCTTATAGAAAATTGTGAGAGCAATATTGAGATGGGTGGAACTGTTAAGGCAACAGTAAAAGAATCAACAAGTAATGATAATACTATGTTTGGTTTTGGCGGCTTAATAGGTAAAAGCGCCCTAGATAGTGGTTCTGTTACAATAAGAAATTCACGTACCAGTGGAACAATAATTGTAACAAATGAGACCAGCTTCACGCATAGCAGCACTACCGGCGGCGGTCTTATTGGCGTTGAAGGACAAGGCAAAAACAATTCAGAGAATGCCGCCGGCGCCGCTCTTGTCATTGAAAACTGCTATTCCACTATGGAAATCGTTATAACATCAAGTTGGGCGGACAATAGCAACGACAGGGCTGCATCCGCCGGCGGTTTGATTGGCTCTCTTTATAATAGCAAAACTGAATCAAACATTAAAAACTCTGTCGCCCTTAATCCAAAAGTTATAGCTGTCTCCAAATCAACAGCATCAGGCGACTTCGCGTTTAGCGGGCGTGTGGTAGGACGGAATGTGACTAATAACAAGGCTGCCCTTTCAGGAAACTACGCGCTTAAAACTATGCTTACCGGAACAAGCGAAAGCGGCGCGGTGGTGAATAACGCTGACATCAATGGCAGCAGCAACGACGGAACTGGCGAAGATTTTTCTTTCTTTCAAAATGCGGCTAATTGGAAAAATATGGGTTTTACCGATGCGAACTGGGACTTTACCGCAGTCGGGGCAAACGGCTATCCGGCGCTTAAATTCAAATGACAGCCCGCAAGCTAAAGAAGCGGGAATAGCGCGTTTTTCCCGCGGAAAACATTTTCCGCGGGGAAAGCGGCGCTGATTAACAGCTTGGCTGTTAATCAGCGCCCGTCTAGTTTTATTAACTGCCAGACTTTAGGAGTCTCTTGTCCCAGCCGCCAGAAACCTATATTTTGAACACCCCGTCCGCGGTACATACTCATACGGGCGGCAAGGGAATATTCATCTTCGTAGTATACGGTAACTTTGACAGTTATATCGTAAGTAAACACCGGAATACCGTTTTCGCGGCGGAAATCTTGCACGTTGTAATCACGTTTAAGCCCTTCCGTAGTGCTGTGGATAAGAGCGCGCGATGTGCTTTTGTCGCCCCAGCCGCGTCCGTAAAACGGTATGCCCATTATTAGCTTTTCGGGGCCTATCGCATGAAGACCGTATTCCGCGACCGCCGCGCACCATTTCATCGAGGCTACAGGACCGGGAGCGCTGCCGGACCAATGTTCGTCGTAAGCCATGACAAAAACACGGTCGACAAGCGCGGATATTGAGGTGTAGCTGTAAACGCCGTCGGCGCGAGTACGACCCGGCACACAGACTGAAAGCATCCGCCCGCCTAAACCGGCTCGTAATTCGGCTAAAAATGATAAAAAATGCTCCGCGTCCCGCGCCGGAACACTTTCTAAATCTATGTTAAGCCCGTCATATTCTTTGGCCGCCGCGAGTATTTCGGATACAAGCCGTTTTCGCGCCTCCGTCCCGCTCTGAATCACAAAATGGGTGAGTCCGGCGCTGTTGCAAATAACCGCGAGATGAACTCTCCCGTTAAATCCGGATATGCTTTTCCTTCGGGGAATGTCGGCCAACTGCCCGTAACGGTCAACTTCGGCGGCGAAGTGTACCACGTCCGAGACAGGGTACTGTCTTTTTAAGTCCTTTTCACGCCCGTTTAGCATATATGCCCAAACTTCGCTAAAAGCGTTTTCAGGAAGATTTTCATCATGGTCAAACGCTTCGTAGGCGATTTCTTCCGCGGGGATCTCGTCGTCTTCCAAAAATTCCTCAGACACATCCGCAGGCGACTCTGTCTGCAAACCGTCGCCGGCGGGCGGCGCGCTTTTACAATTTGTAATTACAACAACTACCATCAGCGTTAAGGTAAATTTTAATATAGCGCACATCAATTTTATGATAGTGGCGCGCTAATTTTGCGGCAAGAGTAAGGCGGGGCCGCAATTCCGAATTCAAAAAAACGCTGAAAATTATTGAACTGACTTTTGCTTACCATTGCGGGAGAGGTCTCTGATAGCTTTTGAAATCGGAATCGCTGATTGCCAGCTTAACTTTTTTTTGTTTGTTTGCTAGTCTAACATATAATGAATAAAATACTTTACGATAAAATAACTGAGGCGTTCTCGTCCGTGCTGCCGATAACGTTGATTGTGCTTATCGCCAGTGTCGCCCTCACGCCGTTGCCGGCCGGTACTATACTAATGTTTTTGATGGGCGCGGCGTTGCTCGTCATAGGCATGGGGCTTTTCACGTTGGGCGCGGATATGGCGATGATGCCTATGGGAGAAGGTATTGGCATTCAGCTTACAAAAACGCCAAACCTTTTTTTGATAGTGGTAATAAGTTTCATTATGGGACTTGTTATTACGATTGCCGAGCCTGACTTGCAGGTGCTGGCGCAGCAGGTGCCCTCAATACGCCCGTCTATCGCGTTGATTGTAACCGTAGGCATAGGAGTAGGAATATTCCTTGTGCTGGCTGTTCTGCGCATCCTTTTGAAAATACAGTTGTCGGTTCTTCTTATAATTTTTTACATAATTACATTCGCGCTGGCCTATTTTACACCGGAAAATTTTCGCGCGGTGGCTTTCGACTCCGGCGGCGTAACAACCGGTCCTATAACAGTGCCTTTCATTTTGGCGATGGGTATAGGCGTTGTTTCTATACGCGGCGATAAGGGCTCGCAAGACGACAGCTTTGGGCTTGTCGCGCTTTGCAGTATAGGACCTATAATGGCGGTAATGATGCTGGGCATCATTTTTAACCCGTCCGGCGCGGATGTCGGGATGCACGAAATCCCCACTGTTGATACATCGCGCGATGTTGTAGTTAAATTTATGACGGCGCTCCCGCATTATACGAAGGATGTTTTAGTGGCGCTTGCCGCGCTTGTGTTCTTTTTCCTTGTTTTTCAACTAATTTCTAAACGTTTCAAAAAACACCAGCTTAAACGTATTGGCATTGGTTTTTTCTATACGCTGGTAGGGCTTTTAGTGTTTTTGACAGGTGTAAACGTGGGTTTTATTCCTGTCGGACTGCTTCTAGGCTCGGAAATAGCGGCCTCGCCTCTTCGCTGGATACTGATTCCATTCGGGATGTTGGTCGGTTACTTCCTTGTCATGGCGGAACCGGCGGTGCACGTTTTGAATAAGCAGGTGGAAGACATATCATCGGGCGCTATACCTCAAAAAACAATGGCGCGTTCGCTCGCTATAGGCATGGCGGCGGCTTTGGCGCTCACCATGACTCGTATTCTGCTGAATATCCCTATCATGTGGATACTCATACCGGGCTATGCGATAGCGCTCATAATGACATTCTTTGTGCCGCGTATTTTTGTGGGAATAGCCTTCGATTCGGGCGGAGTTTGCTCCGGGCCGCTTACATCAACTTTCCTGCTGCCGTTTGCTATGGGCGTCTGTGAAGGCTCCGGCGGCGATGTAATGACGCAGGCTTTCGGGGTTGTCGCTTTTGTCGCGCTGGCTCCGCTGATTGTCATTCAAGTGATGGGGCTTGTCTACAATATCAGGTTAAAAAAGAGCGCGGCGGAGGCTGGTTTGTTGGGCGAAGAAAGCGCCGGCAAAATTATCATTTATCCGGAGGCGGACTACTAAATGGATGGCGGATTCAATTTGCCAGTTATAAAACTGGCTGTATTTATTGTTGACTGGAGCAAGCTAAAAACTATCAGCACGATATTTAATCAAAGTAATTTGCGCTACCATTTTGTGTGCAAAGGTACCGGAACGGCGAGTTCCGAGATTCTTGACATACTGGGTATAGGCGCGACTCATAAGGCTGTAATACTTTGCCTTGAGCAAGATATGATGGCGCCTTTGCTTATGAGCGAAGTAGGCCGGAAACTTGGGCTTAATCACCCGGGCACCGGTATAGGATTTTCTATCCCGCTTTCGGCGATAAATGATACTATACTAAAATTGGTAGCGAAAGACGCGGAGGCGGCCGTGAACGCTGAAAAATACGAGGCCGGAAAGGACGAAAAACAAATGGATAAAAAATTTGACCTTATTATCTCTATTTTGAATCAAGGTTACAGTGATGAATTTATGACTGCGGCGCGCGGGGCCGGAGCCGGCGGCGGCACGGTTATCAACGCCCGCGGGTTGTTGAAATCAGGCCCGTCAAAAATATTCGGCATATCAGTACAGGACGAAAAAGAAATCATAATGATTCTTACAACACGTGAAAAAAAAGCGCCGATTATGGAAGCGGTGTGTAAATCGCACGGGCAAAATTCCAAAGCCGGCGGTATCATCTTTTCTGTTCCGGCGGATAATATTACAGGCATAGACTTGCGCTAGTCTTTATCAGATGACATCAGCGGATACGCTCTTAATTTTTATACAGCAGCTTATAAACGGGCTTTCGCTAGGCAGTATCTACGCGCTCATAGCGCTTGGCTACACGATGGTGTACGGCATTGTTTTGTTGATAAACTTTGCCCACGGCGACATTCTTATGGTTGGCGCGTACGCCGGATACTTTGTGTTGATAAAATTAGGTGTTTCTCCGCTGTCTATCGTATTCGCCTTCATGTTTGCGGTGATTGTGTGCTCGGCGCTCGGTGTAACGATAGAGCGTCTGGCTTACAAGCCGCTGCGTTCCGCGCCGCGGCTTAATTCGCTTATTACGGCTATAGCGGTTTCACTCATTTTACAAAACGGCGCCCGCGTTATACCGTTCATAGGCGCTAATCCGCGTCAATTTCCGCGCCCTGCGACATATAATATTAATTTGGGGCCTATTTCAATTTCAAATATACAGATAATCGTTATTGTCGTATCCGCCGCTTTGATGGCGGCTCTGCATTACATCATCGTGTACACAAAACGCGGTAAAGCGATGCGCGCCGTTTCATTCGACAGGCAGGCGGCAAGTTTAATGGGGATTTCAGTGGACAGCACGATTTCGTTTACTTTCGCGCTAGGCTCGGCGCTTGCGGCGGCGGGGGGTATTCTGTTCGCGTTTGCCTATCCTCAAATTTCCCCGATGATGGGTGTTATGCCCGGTCTTAAAGCCTTTGTCGCGGCGGTGTTAGGCGGTATAGGTTCCATACCCGGCGCGATGCTGGGCGGCATTGTGCTGGGTATAGCCGAAACGCTTACTAAGGGTTTCATTTCATCGCAGTACGCCGACGCTGTTTCTTTTGCGATATTGATAATCATACTTCTTGTTAAGCCCTCCGGGATACTTGGGGCGAAAGCGCGTATAAAGGTTTAGAGACACGCTGATTAACCGCCAAGTTAATCAGCGTTGCGCTGGATTTTTAGGGTCTTTCGCCCAAAATTAGGCTTCCCGACCTTAACTGTGCAAGCATCGCGTGCTGTTTTTCGCGGACGGCGCTGCTTACAGCTTCTGTGTACAACGGGTCGTCTTCGATGAAATCAACGTAGCCGTCCCGTACTCCCACAAGCTCCGCCGCGCCAAACGGCAGGTTTCCTTCTAAAAAAAGTTTTGTTTTGTTGTACGCGGCTTTGTCTTGAAACACGACGCTGCTGCCCACGATGTACGGTGGGCGTATCGCATAGCCGTTTGTGTCGAACCAAATTATTCTAGCGCCGCTCGCCGGGGATTCCGCCACTGCTTGAACCGCCCCTTCGTTGGCGCCGCCGGCTATGCAGAGTAGTACATGGTCGCCGTCTTTTATCATGCCGGCGGCAAGTTCGGCGCATTTTGCCGCGTCATACCAGTTTCCGGCTACACGGAAATCGACTTCTATGGCGCTGTTTACGTCAGCCGCGCCTTCGCTGTAACCGGGTAGTATTGTTTGCGTCATGGCCGGATACTCCTGTCCGGCGATTAGACCGATTCTGCCGCCGCCGGCCTCGCTGGCGAGCAAGGCTGCAAGGTATCCCGCCATATACGCCTGCTCGCGCTGGTTGTAGCGCAGTGTATAGATGTTGGGTATGCCGGACAATTCGCCGTCCAGCAACAAGAAGCGCTGTTCCGGAAATTTGAGCGATACAGACTGCGCCAGCGCCGGCATGGACGAGTTTGATGATATTATGAGGCTGTACTTGCCGGAAGCCGCAATCGCGGTGAGTTTTCCTTCCCATTCCGCCTGATTATAGCCGCCTTCTATGAACTGCGTGGATACTCCGGGGAACTCTTCGGCGGCGCGTTTGACTCCGTTTACCAGCATTTCATAGATTGGGCTGCCGGAAGCGGCGCCGGGTATGAACACGGCTATTGCGGATATTTGCGAGGGTGTCCCGTTTTTTAAAGTGGAAGCGTCTTGCTTTTTGGCGTTACAAGCGCCTAGGGCGAGCGTTGCGGCGGCGATAAGCGCCGTCATTTTTCTAGCAATATTCAATTTTTCCTCCAGCTTTTTCGGGGCTGTTTGGAATAAGATATGGGGGTTATAAGGTTTGAATCAGCTTCGCGCCGCCGTCTAAAAGCCGCGGTAAGTGTCTCAAATATAATTTTCTCCCGTCCGGACTATACCGTCGGCGCCGGAATTTCACCGGTTCAATCCAAAGCGCGTGTCTGCGCTCCGGAGTCGCGGGCTTTAACCGCCGGTTGGGACTCGCGCCGGTTTTACAACATCCGCGCTCACCCTGCCCCGAAAATATATGTTATTCTATGAAGACGCGCAAAAAAAATCAAGGGAAGTGTCCGGGTTCCGCGCTTCCAAATTAATGCGCCGCGCCGGGGGATGCGCGGTCGGGGCGTAAAACTTCAGCGCCGTTGCGGTAGACATGGCGCGGGGAAGCGTTTTCGTCCATATAGCAATGAAGCATACAGCGGATGACGCGCGGAAGCCCGCCTTTAGTATGCGCCTCCTGAACCGCAAACAACGCGATGTTTTCCGCGCGGCCGGATTTTCTAAGGGCGGCGGCTGGATTCGCGGCGTCAATGTCGCCCGTAACTGAAAATTGCAGTGATACGATGCCGGATTCAGTGATATTATTCTGTGAAAGAATGTCGTCATACATGATTGCAACTTGTTTTTTTATGTCGTCCTCGTTATTTTCACACTGCAACGCGCCGCGTATCGCAAATATTTTTTTCATTTCATGTTTCCTTCTGATAAAGTTAAAATCGCGGCGGCGGCGGCGGAAAAAATAAAAGAAAATAGGCCTATCAGTAAAAAAATAATCGATTGCAACTTGATGTGCTGTTTATGTTTTATAATCATAAAACCGGCGTTAAGAACAAAGTCCAGCAAAGCGTAAAAAGCCGTAAACAGACCCGCGTAAAGTATTGCGTTCAGTAAAAAAAACTGCGTCTTATCTGTAAAGCCGCGAAAGCCGCCAATCACGTAAAGAAAAACCGCGAAACAAACAAACAAAAATATTGTAATAAATAATGTCGTCTTTAATCTTGAAAAAAAAATCCGCTCATTATGCTTGTTCATAATGTTGTTTTTAGTATGTTCTAAAAACAATGGGGTGTCAACGGAATTATTTTTTGTGACCACCCGCTTCTTACGGATGGGGAAAACGCCGCGGGAAACCGTTTCACTTTTGCCCGCGGCGCTTAATTTTTTAATCGTTTACTGGAACATATTCAATCGAAAACGCGCCGTTCCCGTATCGCGACAAAGTGCTGTTCGAGCCGGCCGCAACATTAAAACTGTACTCTTCTTTCACATAGTTGGAACCGCCGCCGCCGGAACCAGCGAGTTTGG
>JAIRZA010000089.1 GCA_031267475.1 Spirochaetaceae bacterium
GCGTCTAGCCGCGAATTTCTTACCGGCGCTTTTTGCGTGTGCCATTGCCGCAGGGAGCGCCGGGTTTTCCGGCATTGTTACGGGCGCGGATAATTTTTACTGAACGTGTGGATTGCCGGCGCGCTTACAAGCCACATTCATCTAATAGTTTTTTATCCGCTATGATGTCTTTTGTAGCGCCGTCCGCTCTAAGACGGCCTTTATGAAGCAGCAGGCAGCGCGCGCAAAGGTTGAGCGCCATATCAAGGTCATGTGTGGCGATTAGGCAGGCATTGGGCAGGCTTTCTATGATGGAAATCAGCCTTCGGCGGGCGCGTGGATCAAGAAAGGCGGAAGGCTCGTCCATCAGAAGAAGGCGCGGTTCCATCACCAAAATGCTTGCAAGGGCGGCTAGCCGCTTCTCGCCGCCGGAAAGTTTATGGGACATTCTGTCTTTTAAGTGGGCGATTCCAAGTTTTTTAAGGATTTTGTCCGCGTCTTCGTTTATTTTTTCTGTTATTTCTTTGCTTGCGCCGGTATTTTCGGCATAATTTTGGGGGCCGAAGGTTATGTCGTCATAGACTGTGGGCATAAAAAGTTGATCATCGGGGTCTTGAAACAACAATCCCAGTCTGCGCCTGATTAGCGGCAGGCTTTTTTTCTCTAAAATAACGCCGTCAACCTCGATTTTTCCAATAGCCGCGTCCAAAATGCCTAGCAGCGAAAGCATCAGCGTGGATTTTCCAGCGCCGTTTGCGCCCAAGAGCGCGACCTTTTCGCCTTCGTCAATAGAAAATGTTAAATCTTTCAACGCCGGGTCTTCATTCGAGCCGGAGTATAGAACGGAAAGGCCGGAAACGTTTAGCAGCATAATGCCCTCATAGTTTGATTCTTTCTCCTATCAGCAGGCTTACATTGAAGAATCGCAGTGTAATCAGCGCGGCGGCGGTAATGAGCAAAAATGCTATATCCGTCATTCGCGGCGGGTGTTTTTTTGTTGGGTGATACAATCCGCAAAATCCGCGGCATTTCATAGCGTTATAGACTCGTTCAGCGCGGTCAAAACTGCGAAGTAATAGTTGTCCTAAAAAACTCCCCATATCTTTCATTTTTATGGCTTTTTCAGCCGGCGCTCGTAGTAAATACGCCGTCCACATACATTGGGCTTCGTTTATCAGTACGCTTATGTAACGATAAGTGAGCGAAAGTTGCAGTCCGAATATGTTCAAGCCTCGTGATTTTGTAAGCAGCGCGCAGATGTCGTTGAACGGAGTTGTCGCTATTAGCATCAGCGCCGCGAACACGCAAAGCAGTGTTTTTAGCATTATAGAAGCGAAGGATACGAGTCCCGCGCTTATTGCAAAACCGCCAACTGTAAAAGCGGTATCGCGCATTAAGAGCAGGTTGCTTATTCCGCCAAACAAGGGGAATGGCAGCGCAAGGGCAAAGCGGGCAAGCAATGGTCTGCATGGTGTGCCCGATATGGACATGATCAGCGCGGGATACAACAGGTATGGTACAAGCCCGCTGATGTTTTTTGACGGAAATGAGATGGTCAGCGTCAAAAAGAGCAGTGTGGCGGCGCATTTTACCCCCGTGTTTAACCGGTGTATTGGTGAATCTCCGCGGCTGAGACATTCCATGCTGTCCATGTTTGCGATTGCGCTGTACAACTGGGACATTACGCCGTCCTAACACCAGTTTTTTTGTCGTCCGGCGACAGTGGACGCCGCCGGACGCGCCGTCCGGCGGCGTATATTATCAACCCCAAACCGCCCGCGACTATGACTGTAATTACGCTGCCCGTGATACCGGCGACGGCTGTGCCGGCGACGGCTGTGCCGGCGGCTTCGTTTGCGCCGGACGCTTCCTGTCCGGCTGAGGCGCGGAAGCTGTAATCCGGCATGAAGGCTGTTTTATCTACCACACCGGCGGCCGCCTCGTAGACGGAGCCGCCGCGCTCCAGTCCGGTGGTTCCGGCGACTTTTTCAACCGACCACTCAAGCCCGTCAGGGTAGGCCGATGCGAACAGGGAAAGAACGCCGGCGACTACTAACGCCAACACGCCGAATATCGCAAGGACTTTCTTGACTGGGACGGCCGCGTCAAGTTTAGAGTTATTCACCGCGCCGCAAAGAAGCTCCGGTCTTGCGCTATAAACGAAGCAAAGGACGGCGGCGGTTACTATGCCTTCCACAAGCCCGATGGCGGCGTGTATTGGCAGCATCAAAGCGACAAAGGCGGAGAAGGGCAATTCAGTTATTCCAGAGGCGAGCGTTTCCAGCACCACGCAGAAAGCGCCGGCAAGAAGCCCCGCGACAACGGCTAGTATAGCGGCGAGTGTGATGCGGCTCTTGTTCAGTCCCTTTTTGACAAGTGGTTTGTAAATCAATGTGTAAGCGCCCAGACACGGTATTACACCCATGTTGAACACATTGCAGCCATACGCGAGGAGTCCGCCGTCCGCAAAGAACAGGCATTGTATCAACAGCACGGAGGCAAGCGTTACCAGCGCAGGAGCAGGCCCCAACAAGGCGGCAAGCAGGATTCCGCCGCCTATATGCCCGGACGACCCCGTGGCGGGAATTGTAAAATTGATCATCTGTCCGGCGAACACGAATGCGCCCAAAACTCCCATTATGGGTATTTTCTTTTCATTTAGCCCCGAAGCGTCTTTGTCACCGGCGATTTTTTTTACCGATAAGCCTATTGCCGCCGCGCTTACGAGCCACATAGCGCCCCCTACTACAGGCGAGAGCAGGGCATCTGACATATGCATAAAAGCCTCCTAAAAACAAAAAACCATGAAAGCCGCCGCTCATCGACAAACGCAAACGCGCTTACAGCCGCAAAACGGCTGCTCTGACGAGTAGTAACCTTCATGGTTTTTCTTTGTGAAAGATGTTCTCGCCGTCATGGCGAGTGTTTTTTTAGCATAGTGTCTGCATTAATGCTTGTCAAGAGCGGCTTTGATACTTACACTTATTATAGAAATGTGAGCCTGTTCCAAAATAACCGATTTTGGAACAGGCTCTTGTTCTAAAACTTTAGTTTTCAGATATTTTCCGCTTAAACACGGCTGGCGGCGGGTTTTTAACCCCCGCTTGCGTACTGCAAATAAGGATAATTGTCATGCTGAAAGAACGCAGTCTCTGTATATATAAACAAAAGCCCGCATTAGTCTTGTCTGTGGGTGATAAAATCACGATACAAACCGGCGGAGAAGAGGTACGGGCGCGGCTTAAAGATATTGAGCTGCTGCATGAGGGACCGGTTGCCAGCCTTGCTTGTTTGGACGAGGAGTCGCCGCAGGTTAATATACGGGAGGTTTGGGAGCTTTGCCTTGACGAATACGGCGCGACAGGCAAGGGTATTACCCTGCGTGAATTGGCGGAGCTCGCTTACGGGGTATTTTCTCCTCAAACTGCGTGGGCGGCTTATAAATTGCTTTTTGACGGGATTTATTTTAACGGTTCTATGTCCGCGATACAGCCGCGTTCCGAAGCGGATGTTAAATCCGCCGAACAGCGTTTGAACGAAAAACAGATGGATTCCGCTAAACGCGCCGCGTTCATTGCCCGTCTGCGTTCCGGTAAAATTGATATTGAGGCCGATTCGCCGTATATGCAGGATATTGCCGCCTTAGCCTTGGGGAAGGCGCTGAAATCACGAAGTTTGCGCGAGGCGGGTATTGATGAAACTCAGCTTGCCGCTCATCGTCTGTTGCTTCAAACGGGTTATTGGAAACCGTCGCTCAATCCTAATCCAAGTCGTTTTGGCGTGTCTTTGATACCGGCGCTTACCGCCGTTCCTCCGCCTCCGCCGGAGGAACGCGCCGATCTTACCGCGTTGCCGGCATTTGCTATTGATAACGAATGGAGCGATGATCCGGACGATGCGGTGTTCTTCGAGCCGGACGGCGGCGGCGGGGTCCTGTATGTTCATGTCGCCGACCCCGCGGCTTCGATACGGGACGGGACGGCGGCGGACAAAGAGGCCTTTGCCCGCGGTGTTACTTTTTACGCGCCGGAGGGTGTGTCTCGTATGATAAGCGCGGAGGCTTTCCCGTTTTACGCTCTTGGTCTTTCTGAAACTTCGCCTGCTTTGACTTTCAAAATTCGTCTGGATCAGAATTGTTCTATACTGGATGTCGAGATTTTCAGTTCTACGGTTCGTGTTACTCGTCTTAGTTACGAAAAGGCGGACGACGATCCGCGCATACTGCCGCTTATCGCCCTTTCCGGGCGTAATCTGGAAAAGCGTCTTGATCTAGGCGCGGCGTTGATTGAGTTCCCGGAAACGCGGGTGCTTGTTGATGATGATTGCAGGGTGGAAATAATACCTCAAAAAAACTACAAATCCGCCGCCGCTGTGCGTGAATGTATGTTGCTTGCCGGCGAAGCGGCGGCGCGGTGGGCGCTGGAGCGTGGTTTGCCGTTTCCGTATATTACGCAGGAAACGGGCGATATACCGAATGTCATTTATGAGGGGCTTGCTGGTTCATACCAGTTGCGCAGGTGTATGCGCCCGCGTAATCTTTCTACAAAGCCCGGTCTTCATTGGGGGCTTGGTCTTGATATATATTCGCAGGTAACGAGTCCGCTCCGCCGTTGCGCCGATCTTTTGGCTCATCAGCAGATTCGCGCCGCTATACACGGCGAAATTCCTCTTGACAAAGACGCGCTGCTGTTGAAACTTGGCGCGGCGGAACGCGCTACGCTTGCTGTTACTCGCGCCGAACGCGCAACAACGCTTCATTGGAAGCTGGTCTATCTTTTGGATAAGCTGGATACTGTTTGGGACGCTGTTTTGCTCGAAAAGAGTGGTCCGCGGGCTGCGTTTTTCATCCCGGAGCTTGGTATGGAAACGTCTTGCGCCTTGGACCGCGGCTCCAAGGATACGCCTCTGAACGGGCTTGTAAAATTGCGGTTGAAATCCGTGAAAATCCCGGAATATTCGGCAAACTTTGTCTCCGCCTAAGCAAACAGGATTTTACGGAGGCGGCGTACCCAAAGCCAATCCCCACAACACATGGCGTGTAGTCTCACCGAGGGGCTGTAGTTTCGCCCCTCCAGCCCGCGAGTCCCCCACACAACAGGGACGTGGAGTTTCGCTATGCGAAACTCCTAAAGCAAAATGCTGCGCATTTTGCTACGCTACGCGGTAGTATCCCCACATCCGTTGGAACCTCGGTAAGTCTCCATGTTGTTGGCGGTGGTTTAACGCGCAAAGCGCGTTGAACCACTCACGCGAATCTACTCAGTAGCGGACACTAAAGTAATTTGAACCTTGCCGTGTCCTTCATAGCTTCCGCCGCCGGGAACCGCGGGGGACGGGATGATGCCGGTGAATTTGAGCGCGCCGTCTTCTGTCTGCGCCCACGAGGAACCGCCTCCTCCGCCGCTAACTGAACTCTGTGTTACGGTGGTGCCCCCCGCGCCGCCCCAGTAGCCGCCGCCTCCGCCGCCGCCGCCGAATCCTACTGAGTTATCCGCGTTTTTGCCCCTTCCGCCATGACCGCCTTTTCCTTTGTCGCCGGAAGTTACCCTGTCATAGAGTAAGCCGCCACTAGCAGGATTGGGAGCGCCGCCCGCGTCTAGTTTGCCGCCGCCTGCGGTGGCGGTGGCAGTACCGTTTGTGTTGGAACCATCTCCGCCT
>JAIRZA010000212.1 GCA_031267475.1 Spirochaetaceae bacterium
GATTTTAATGACAAACCGGAAAAAAATTTTAATAGCCGATCATGATGTTTTGAACCTTGATTTTTTTGACCTTATGTTATCTAAATTAGGCTTTGATGTCGAAAAGGCGGAGGACGGCCGGCTTGTATTGGACAAGATAAGCGGCGCGGAAGCCCCGGATATGCTCATCCTTGATGTCGTGCTGCCCAAAGTAAGCGGCTGGGAAATCCTCAAAGTGGTAAAGGCCGACCCAAAAACAACGGATATACCCGTCCTTTTGTTGTCTGAAATTAACGACGTAAAAGAAATAGTCGAAGCATTCGAACTTGGGGCTGATGATTATATCATCAAACCATTCAATTTTTTAGTTGTACTTTCACGAATACGCGCCGCTTTGCGGAATAAGGTGCTGATTTCACAGCTTGGAGCGCGTGAAAAGCGCCTCATGCTCGCGGAGCGCTTAAACGCCAGCTTGAAAGACAGCATTGTAAGCCTTCAAAGTGAAATCGAAGGTCTTATTACAGAAGCGGAAAATAAATTTGACATCCCCCCCGCCTCTTATCCGGCGAATTTCAAAAAAAGAGCCCTTGTGGTAAAAGAACTGTTTTCCACCATAAAAAAAGATATTGGACAGACCGAGACAGAGTGGAGAACCTTGAAAGCAAAAGAAATCGATATGCCTATTTTGGAAAAACCCATCGAGACGGTAAAATTATAGTATGGCTTCATTTTTGTATAATAATCAAAAAGAAATTGTTCCAGCGGCCACCCTGTCAAAAACAACATCTTTTAGCGGCGTACTGCATTTTGACGGAGTTATATGTATAATGGGAAAGTTCAACGGCACCATAGAAGCGAAAGGCGATCTTATCGTTGGCAAAGGCGCTCTAGTTGATTGCGATCATATCCACGTACATTCGATAACAGTGCATGGAGCGGTAACAGCGGATATAATAGCCGAAGATAAAGTCGATCTAAACACAGGCAGCGAAGTTCACGGCGATATACGCGCCGGACGTTTGCGCATAGCCGACGGTGTTTTATTTGAGGGATGTTGCAGCATGATAGACAATGTTTGCGGTGTCGAGCTGTTTTCGTTATCCACCCCTGAAATAAAAGCCGTTTTGCGCCCGGATGTCCGCGATACACCGGACGGCGCTGAGACAGGCGCAACGTCTGCCGGTGTGTTAGCCACAGTGCAGGCAGATTCGTCAATTGACAGCGCGGCGGATGAATAATGAGCCATACTAAACCCCCGGTGCTTTGGGCGGGGCGGCTTGCCGGTAGGCCGGACGCGGAAGCCTTCGCGTTTCAAGCGTCAATAAATGTTGATAAACAGCTTGTTTTTGACGACATAGAAGGCAGCCGCGCTCATGCGGCCATGCTGGGAAAACAAGGCGTTCTTGACGCGGAGACGGCTGACGCGCTGAACGCGGAGCTTTTGAATATCGCGGCGGAAATCAAGTCGGGCAAACTTGTTATAGACGAAGCGGCGGAGGACATTCACTCATTTATCGAGGGGATTTTGACGGCGCGGCTGGGAGACGCGGGGCGCTCGGTTCACGCGGGCAGGAGCCGGAATGATCAGGTGGCGCTCGACATAAGACTGTACCTTAAGCGCCGTATTCCTAAGATAAATGACGGCATTAATACCGTTGCGAACACACTGCTTGATATTGCTGAACAGCACACGGAAAGCATCATGCCGGGATATACTCATCTTCAACGGGCGCAGTGCGTAACGCTGGGGTTCCACCTTTGCGCGTGGGTGTGCGCCCTCCGCCGCGACCAACAGCGTTTTACGGACGCGCTCGCGCGCTTTGATGAATGTCCGCTTGGAGCGGGCGCGTTGGCTGGTTCGAGTCTGCCGCTTGACCGCGAGGCGACATCCGCCGCGCTTGGCTTTTCGAGGCCGACGCTAAACGCGATGGACAGCATTGCCGACAGAGACTTTGCGTTGGAGCTTGCATCAGACTGCGCTATTGTTCAGACACATCTTTCCCGCTTCTGCGAAGATATAGCGCTTTGGTCGAGCGAAGAATTCAAATTCATCGATTTAGCGGAGGCGTGGAGCACCGGTTCGTCGATAATGCCGCAAAAGAAAAACCCCGATTTTGCGGAATTGATACGCGGAAAATCAGGACGCGCAACCGGAAACATGGTAACGCTTTTTACAATACTTAAAGGACTGCCTTATGCGTATAATAAAGATTTGCAGGAAGACAAGGAGGCGCTTTTTGACAGCCTTGATACCGTTGAAATGTGCCTGCGTATGTTTCGCGGGATGATGGCGAGCGCGCGTTTCAACACAGAACGCATGGCGGCGGCGACAGCCGGAGGTTTCCTCGAAGCTACTGACGCGGCTGAATACCTTGTTCGCAAAGGAGTCCCTTTTAGAAAGGCTCACGAAGCCGCCGCTCTTCTTGTCCGCGACTGCGTTGAGGCAGGGCAGAACAGCATCCCGCGCCGCAGTCTAGCCGAACTTAAAAAACGCTCCCCCTTGTTTGAGGAGGATGTATACGCGGTTTTAAGCCCGTCCGCCGGCGCGTCCGCCCGCCGGCTTTTAGGCGGCACGGCTCCCGAAGAAGTCCGCCGGCAAATAGAGCGCCTGCGAAAGAGTTAATTCCCAGCCTTCCGCGCGATGTGGTATGTCGCGCCGCGGCGCGATACCACATCGCGTTATATATAAAATCATAAAAAAACTCCCAGCGAGGCAACGGCGGCGATGCAAGCCGTTTCTGTGCGCAGCGCCCGGCGGCCAAGCGACAGGCGCTTAAAACCGGCGCTCTTGAACTGCGTCCGCTCCACGCTGGACCAGCCGCGTTCAGGCCCTATAACAATTGCGGCGGGCTGTCCGCTATACTCCGCGCCGAAACATCCCTCCGGCTCCACATTGTCGCAGGCTATACGGTTTACATCGTAACGCGCTTTAACACCGCCGCTCTCCAGCCAGTCCTTTAGCGAGGGAAACACAGCAAGTTGAGGCAGCACGGTGTCGCGTGATTGAACCGCGCCCTCAATCATGGCGCTACGCGCCCCGCCGTCCGTCAACAATGTCGTTTTAAGATAATTCCTGTCGCTTAATTCGCAGCAAACAAGGTGAATATCGCTTACACCCATGCTTGAAAGATCGCGGAGTAAGCGGCGTAGCTGTATTGGGCGGGGAAAACCTACAGCCACAGTTACCGGCAGACGGGGCGGCGGAATTTCTGTTAAATTGAGCGAGAAAAGCAAGCCGTCATCGCCAAGAATTTGCGTTATGCGTCCGTTTCCACGTTTCCCGCCAAGAACGCCGGCCTCAAATTCATCTCCGGTATTCTTATGCAAAGTTTTTACCAGATGCTTATAGCGCGGATCTTGTTTTCTCAGCGGCAAATCGCGCTCGTATTCTTCAAAGAGAATTAGATTCACGCTTAATCATTGATGAAATGCCGGGGTTTCGCAATAGCTCCTCCGCCTCTTGTAAATCGGTTTTATAATTGATGTTAAAGAACAAGCTGTTACGCGACTCCGCGCAAAATCTATTTACATCGATATTTTGCACAAGGCAAAGACGCAATTTTTTAAGCACGGGCAGAATTCTATATTCGCCGCTTTCAAGCGCCGCGCGGACAGACTCTATGCACGTTTTCCCATACAGCGCGTTGAACGGTTCAAGAAAGCCGTCGTCTGTTTGCGCAACGCAAGCGTCGTATTTTAACGCGCCGCCCCCGCGTCCGACTTTATCTTTAATAAAATTGATGTAAGCGTCTGAAACGAAGGGCATATCACAGGCTATGACGTATAAAAATTCGCTTTTGCAGTACCTTAACCCCTGATAAATGCCGGCAAGCGGTCCGGCGCCTATATCATCTGGCAGAATGATCGTGTTTTCGTGTTCAAAATTATTGTTGGATGAAATAATAATTTCGTTAAACACATCTTTCAACCGCGTTATAAGGTTTGTCATCACGCTTGCGCCGTTCAGCGATAATGTTTTTTTGTCGCGCCCTATCCGCGAGCCTTTTCCTCCGGCAAGTATCAAAGCGCTGCCGAAGGAAAAGGCTGTTTTTTTAATGATGACCGCCTGAGCCCCTGTAAGTAGTATGCAGCAAGTGGTGCGATTTCTCTCCGCAAGGCTCCTTTAAGAATTCGTCGTAAACCTTTTTTATTGCGGGATTTTCGTGACTCTTGCGCTTTGGCAAATTCTTGTCGTGCGCAAAAGTAGACTCGCGCCGGCTCTTGTACGCTTCAGGAACGTCTGCGTCCAGCACAAGTTTTGGCTGCCCTCCGCCGGAGACGCAGCCCTCAGGACAGGACATCACCTCGATAAAGTGTAAATCCAGCGTACCCGCCTTAAGTTTTTCGATTATGGGGTCTATGTTTTTTAGGTAAGTAAGCACACCTACTTTGAGTGTAAGATCGCCCACCTTTATCTCCGCCGTGCGGAAACCCTCCGTGCTGCGGACAGTTTTAATGTCAATATCTTTGCCGTTCAATTCTTTGCCCGTTATCAAGGTGTAGCCTGTGCGGATTGCGGCCTCCATAACACCGCCCGTAACTCCGAAAATCGTCCCCGCGCCGGTATAATCGCCAAGCGGCATATCGAATTCTTCGTCTGGCAACGAGTTAAAATCTATACCGTAATATTTGATCAAATAGGCAAGCTCGCGTGTTGTTATCGCAACATCAACATCACGCTGCCCGGAGGCGTTCATTTCCGGACGGGAACATTCAAACTGCTTTGCGGTGCACGGCATCACGGAAACAAGAAAAATATCTTTTGGATCAACCTTGTTGAGCTTTGCGCCGTAAGTCTTGAACATAGGCCCCGACATCTGCTGCGGACTGCGGCAACTGGAAAGATGCTTGGTTAGCTCCGGGTGCTGGTCTTCCATGTATTTTACCCACGCCGGACAACAGGACGTGAACATCGGGAGCGTACCGCCGCTGGTAACACGCTTAACAAGCTCTGTGCCTTCTTCCATGATTGTAAGATCGGCGCTCCAGTTGGTGTCGTATACCCGCTTAAAACCAATTTTGCGCATCGCGGCGGCCATCTTGCCCGGAGTGAGCGAGCCGAGCGGCATACCGAAATCTTCGGCAAGCGCCACACGAACAGCGGGCGCGGCCATTACCATCGTGAATTTAGGACTATTCAAGGCGGTAATAACCTCGTCAAGGTGGCAAACGTTATAGGCGGCGAACAGCGGTTCGGCAACGGTTTCCGGCAGATGACGTTCCGCGCGCTTTTGGGCGTAAAGTTCGGCTCCGTGGTCAACCAGCGAAACGTAAGACTTGCATTTCTGAACACATTGACCGCAGTTTACACAGCGTTCCTCGACAATTTTTTGCGGTTCGCGCGGATTTCCTTCAATCGCGTAAACCGGACAAACTTTTGTACATTCCTGACATCCGGTGCAAATATCTTTATCTATCGTAACTACGGTCATTATGCGCCTCCTTCGTTATTGCAAGACAGGGGCGGCGCTTCAGAGGCTATAGCGCCCATAGCGTTCACCGCGCTGATTCGCTTTTTTTCGATTTCAGAGGCGGGATCGACCAGACGCAGCGCCTTGTTTGGGCAGTTTGCCGCGCACGCCGGTTCGCCTGTGTCAATGCAAAGGTCGCACTTATAGACCAGCTTTTTTGTGCAGCAGTTTTCAGTATTTTCCGTTACCTCTTCGTTAGAGAAAACCTGAACAGCGCCAAACGGACAAGCTATGGCGCAATTACGGCATCCTATGCAGCGATGCGCGTCAAGGAAGACGACGCCGTTCTTCCGTGTAATAGCGCCCGTTAGACAGGAGCGCAGACACGGCGCGTCCTCGCAATGATGACACTGAACCGGCATACAGACGTTCCCTTCCCGTGTAAGGTAGAGGCGCGGTATTACCGGCGACGTAATGTTGCCGGCGGTCAGCGGCTTTTTCTTTTGATGCCCGGCGAAGCAGGCAAGCTCGCAGGCACGGCAGCCGGTGCATTTTTCAGTATCGGCCAGCACAAAAAACGATTGTTGTACACTCATAAAACTCCTCTTTCGGATGGATTTTCCACCCTTATAAAATCAGGGACATCGCGTTTACCGCTTGCGTCCGTTTATCCTCAACGCTTGTTTCCGTTATTATGGCCTTTTGGCTGGCATAGGCGCAGTCCGCGATACACTCCGGCAAACCTTGCTTGAAACGAGAATCCTTACATCCCTTACATTTTTGCGTATCAATGAGTAGATCGCCGTGCATAAAAGCTAAGGCGGCGTTTTTGCATATCACCGCGCATCCTTTTCGTGTACATTCTAGGCAGCGTACTATTAAAAAACAGCTTTCATTGTCCATAAAATCTCTTTACATAATTAAAACATAGTTTTTTTTGTAAGGCAAGTTTTTTTTGCCAAAGTTTGATATTTTGTAACCGGCCTATTTATTATAATTATCCGTAAACAAGGAATTTCCGGGCGGTTTCCGGTAAAAATCGCGCCGGATTCATCGAATTCATCGAATATTTAAGGCAATGACCGCCGATTCGCCCGACTTAACTAAAAACTGAAAAATTATTAGTATGACAGATGAGCCTGTTCCAAAATCGGTTATTTTGCAACAGGCCCTTGCAGTTTTTCGCCCTACGGGCGCGTCATGATGACGACAAAACTGTGGTTTTTATAGGTTGCTGGACAAGCTTTGCTTGTCTCCCCAAAAACTGAAGTTTTGGAACAGCCTCAGATAGTAAAAATCTATATTCTGACAAGGATACCGAATGTTGCAAGGACGCAGTCTAATTGGTCCGGACGATTTTAGTGTGGCGGAGCTTGACCGGCTTTTTGAGCTGACGGCGTGTATAAAAGACGACGCCGGCTACTTGCGCCAGTCGTGCCGCGGCAAGCTGCTGGCGGCGCTTTTTTTTGAACCGAGTACACGGACGCGGCTTTCGTTTGAGGCTGCCATGCTGCGGCTTGGCGGCGGCGTTTGCGGATTTGCGGAGCCGGGTTCAAGTTCCGCAAGCAAGGGCGAAAGCCTTGCCGATACGATACGTGTTGTTTCGTCATATTCTGACGTAATAGTTATGCGCAACCCCAAAGAAGGCTCCGCTCTGCTGGCTTCGCGTTATTCTTCAGTTCCTGTAATAAACGCGGGGGACGGCGGTCATCATCATCCTACGCAGACGCTTACCGATCTTGTTACGATTAAGCATCTGCGCGGCGATTTTTCGCGCCTTACCATAGGTTTTTGCGGCGACCTAAAATTCGGGCGCACCGTTCACTCGCTTGCGTCGGCGCTTTCGCGTTACGTGAATGTTAAAATGGTTTTTATCTCGCCCGGCGAGTTAAAAATTCCTGAATATATAACGCAGACGGTTCTTGGAAAAAACAATATCGAGTATACCGAAACAGACCGCCTCGAAAAGGTGATAAGCGATCTTGATGTCCTGTACATGACGCGGGTGCAACGCGAGCGTTTCTTGAATGAGGAAGAATATATCCGCCTAAAAGATTCATACATCCTGACAGCAAAACTTATGAAGCGCGCGCGCGACAAATTGATTGTGCTGCACCCGCTTCCTCGTGTAAACGAAATTTCGGTTGAAGTTGATAATGATCCCCGCGCGGCTTATTTTAAGCAGGCTGAATACGGAATGTATATAAGGATGGCGCTGCTCGCGTCTATAATGGGAGTTGTTTAATGCTGATTATAGACAAGATAAATAACGGGATAGTAATAGACCATATAAAAGCCGGTCAGGGTGTTCGTGTTTTTGACTGGCTTTCACTTGGGAAATCGCCGCATACGATTGCTTTCGTTGTGAACGCTTTTTCACCGCAGATGGGCAGGAAAGATGTTATAAAAATTTATGACACAATAGATATAAACTATGATATTTTGGGGCTTATTGATCCTAACATCACGGTGAATATCATTGAAAATGAAATTGTAACACGCAAGATAACGCTGCAATTGCCGGAACACGTCGAGAATGTAATTTTTTGCAAGAATCCGCGCTGCATAACTTCAGCCGAAAAATATATTCCGCATATATTTCACATTGCGGATAGAACGGCGGAAACATACCGTTGTGAATACTGCGATGAAACCCGCGGCGCAGAGGATTTTCGTTGAGGATAATTTTCCGCAACTTTCATATCATAGACGCTTTTACGGATATGACAGGGACCGTGATTATTGACGGCGGGCGCATTGTTGAGGTTATTTCAAAAGAGGAAACACAGCGCCGCGCCGCGCTTGAGGCGGGATGCGGCGCATCCCGCGGCCTTGTCTTTGACGGGAACGAACAGCTTGTATTAACAAGCGGTTTTGTTGATATGCACGCGCACTTCCGCGAGCCGGCCGAATCAAGCAAACTAGACGATTCTAATTCGCTTGGTTTCGTCAAAAAGGAAACACTGGAATCCGCCTCCCTTGCCGCGGCGCGCGGAGGCTATACTAGCGTTGTTTGCATGGCGAACACGAATCCGGCGATTGACAACGCGGCGGCGGCGTCCGCCCTAAAACATAGGGCGGACGCGCTTGGTTTAATCCGCCTATATCCGGCGGTTTCGCTTAGCGAAAGAATGAGGGGTGAAAGTCTTTCTCCGTATTTATCCGAAAAATCCGAAGGTACGTCCGTTTATAATCCGCCCTTGCTTTCCGAAGACGGCAAGGATATTGCGGATGACGGATTGTTCGCCGCCGCCATGCGCGAAGCCGCGAAACGGGGCGCTCTTGTTTCGTGTCATTGCGATTTTGGCGGAGAAGACGCCGCTGTCGAGCGGGCTGTGCGGATTGGAGCCGGAACCGGCGTCCGCCTACACATCGCGCATATTTCCACAAAAAGAACTGCGGACATTATGAGCAGGCAAAAAAAAGCGTCCGCGCCGCTAGCGCCCCGAACAGTCCAGACGCTGACCGCCGAAGCAACCCCGCACCACATAGCGCTTACGGAGCGCGACGCGGACAAGGCCGGGGTGGAAACTTTTGGCAAAGTAGCGCCCCCGCTGCGCGGCGAAACAGACAGGTTGGCGTTAATCGAGGCTTTGCGAGACGGCGTTATTGATGTTATAGCCACAGATCACGCGCCGCACGCGCCGGCGGACAAACAAGGCGGCGCTCCCGGTTTTAGCGGACTTGAAACGGCTTTTGCGGTGTGTAACACTATTCTTGTAAAGAAAAATGATTTTTCACCGCAAAAACTTTTTTCATTGTTAAGCGCGACTCCGGCTCGTATACTTGGTTTAAGCGGACGCGGTTTCATCGCTAAAGGCAATTATGCGGATATTGTTATATTGGATACAGAAAAAGAAATAATTGTTGATAGCGGCAAATTTGCTTCACGCGGAAAAAACACGCTGTTCAACGGCTGGAAACTTTCAGGCTCAGTTTTATTGACCTTATGCGATGGCAAAATTGTGCATCACGCGGCTGATTAGCGGCGCGTTAATACAAGGGGCGGCTTAATAATGAAAAGCGAGGAAGGCATTAAAGACAAACTCAGGCGCGGCGGGGTATTGGCCGTTGTCGCGGCGCTGCATATTTTTTTGCTTTTTTTCATTGTGTTTACAGTTGAAGTTACCGCCGGACCGGTTGAAACCATCGCCGCAGTTATGAAGCTGGCTGATATTGAGGAGGAGACCCCGCCTCCGCCTCCTCAAGAAGCGCCGCCGCCCCCGCCGCTGCTGCGCCCGTCTCCGCCGGCGCTTGTAAAGAAGGCGGCTCCGGTTGAGCAGGAGATAATTGAGACAATCGCTGAAACAGTGATTGAGGTGGATGAAGCGCCCGTTGTTGAGGTCGCCGTCATAATCCCTTCGGCCGCCCCCGTCCGCTATACGGAAGAATACCTGCCGCAAAATAAGGTTTCCGTGCTTCCCCAGCTTGATGAAAGGGATATACGTTCACGGCTTGTATATCCGCCCATAGCCCTTCGCTCCGGTCTTGAGGGCATTGTATACCTTGAACTCTACATCGACCGCGATGGACAGGTGCGGCGTGTTGTGATACTGAAAGAGAACCCGGCGGGCAGAGGCTTCGGCGAGGCTGCGATTAAGGCGTTTGAAGGGCTTCGCGGCAAACCGGCGCAGGCTAACGGCGAATCTGTCGCGGTACGTTATCGCTATCCGGTGCGATTTCAGATTAAGTAGAGGGATTGGCGCGTAAACATCCATGGGCAGGCGGGCTTGCGGCTAATCAGCGCCGCTCTAGCTTTTGAAGAGTTTATAACTGCGAAAGCGCCATACGGGCAGCCTCTTGCTCGGCGTGTTTCTTGTTTTTTCCCATTCCAGGGCCGAATGTCTTGCCCCCGCAGCTTACCTCAATCCAGAAGAAACGCTCGTGTTCAGGCCCGGAATGTTTTGCCAGGCGGTAACTAGGATAGCCTTTAAATTTGCGCTGACAAATTTCTTGCAGGCGCGACTTGTAATCCTCTTTGCCCCTGTTTTCCCGTACCTTAACAATTTCGGGTGTTATGCAGCGGCTTACAAAGGCAAAAGCCGTCTTAAAACCGGAATCAAGATACAAAGCTCCAAACAGAGCTTCGAGCGCGTCGGCAAGTAAAGCCTTTTTTTCTCTGCCGCCGGAAAGCTCTTCCCCGCGGCCAAGAATCATCATCATGTCTATTTGCAATTCCCGCGCAATACCGGATAAAGTTTCCTCTGAAACAACGATGGACTTTATTTTAGCCAATTCGCCTTCGTTACTTTCAGATAAACCATTATACAGCAAGCTGGCCGTTACCGCGCCAAGAATTGCATCTCCCAAAAATTCTAAACGTTCATTGCTTATTTTTGAGTGAATCTCATTTGAAACAGAACGATGCATAAAAGAAAGTTGTAAAAGCTCAAGATTCCGGAATTTTATTCCTAAATTACGCTGGAATGCGTTAAGTTCTTTTTTTCGCGCATCACTGATTACAGGAATGCCGGTAATTGTCATTTACTACTTCTTTGTTTTTATAAATTCGTATGCGTCCCTTACAGTTTCAAACTTGGTTGTTTCTTCGTCTGGAATTTTGATTCCCAGCTCTTCTTCGATAGCGTATACTAACTCATAAGTATCCAAACTATCCGCGCCTAGGTCCTGACGGAAAGACGCATCAAGCGTAATCTTGGACGGATCAATATTCAACTTATTTGCAATAATTTTTTTTATCTGCTCGTATAGATCTTCCATAAAAATATAAACTCCTTAATTATTTAACCTAAAATTAAGCTTTAGGTTTGATTACCTGTTTACCGCGGTAAAAACCGCATTTTGGACAAACTCTGTGTAACACAACTTTATTGCCGCAACTGCTGCATTCAACAGTGAGCGGCGCGTCAAGACGCATATTGATAGTCTGCCGCCTGCGCGTACGCGCTTTTGATGTTTTTGATCTTGGTACTGCCATTATAACCTCGCTAACCTAATAACTGACTTACCTTAACAAAGGCAGCGCGTTTTGTCAATATGGGTGGATGACGGGGGTTGAACCCGCGACGACGAGATCCACAATCTCGGACTCTACCGCTGAGCTACATCCACCTTGATATTGTTTTAAGTATCCTTAAAGCCGCTTGTTTGGTCAAGCCGGTTGTCAGCGTAACGTTGATTAACTTGCGGCTAATCAACGTTTACTTGGAATACACTTTCCAGCTTGATGAAATCAGCGTGTCTAAACCGGAATAAAGCGCCTTCCAGCCTAAAAGCCCGCGCGCTTTTTCGGACGAGGCGGTTAGTTTAGCGGGATCTCCGGGGCGGCGGTCTGTTATGCGATAGGGTATATCCCTGCCGGTTATGCGTTTTGCGGCGCTGATCATTTCCAGCACGGAAATGCCGTTTCCGCCGCCAAGGTTTACAACAAGGCTCGTTCCTGTTTTTGCCAGCGCCTCTAACGCGGCGGTATGCCCGCGCGCAAGGTCTGTAACATGAATGTAGTCGCGCACGCCGCTTCCGTCCGGGGTGTCGTAGTCTCCGCCGAATACAATGACTTCTTTTCGCGTCCCGCAGGCGGTTTCCATTATTATTGGCAGAAGGTTGGCGGGATTTCGTTCCAATCCTGTAACACGCTGGTTGAGGTCGTAACCGGCGGCGTTAAAATATCGCAGCGCCGCGTAGCGTAATCCTTTTAGTTTATCGTACCATTCTAAAAGCCGTTCCACCTCTAGTTTTGTGAAACCGTAGAAATTTGAAGGATTTAACGGGTGTTTTTCATCGATGGGCAGATATTGCGGGTCGCCGTAGACTGCCGCGCTTGATGAAAAAATGAAGTATTTTATACCGCTTTCCGCCGCCGCGTTAAGGACGTGTATCGCGCCGCCTATATTGTTGACGGCGTATTTTTCGGGTCTTAGCATGGATTCGCCTGCTGATTTGAAGGCTGCAAGGTACACTATCGCGTCAAACCCGCGCCGCATAACATCGATTAGTCCGATGAAATCCATGGTATCGCCTTCAATGAAATCTTCGCCGTCAAAGATGTTTTGTTCGAGTCCGCTTGATAGGTTGTCATACGCGGTAACTTTATGTCCCGCGTCCATGAATTCCCGCGCTACGTGCGCCCCGATATAACCAGCCCCTCCGATTATTAGTATGTTCATAGTCCGCCTCTTTCATAGACGATAGTGAATTAACGAAAAAAATGTAATGGAGTTGTTCGATAACTTCAGCAATTCTTATTTTAGATTAACCACGACAGACCAGAAGTCTGCCCACACCAACCACGCTAACAACTAAAAAAAACGCTTCCTAACCTCATGGTCGCTTCAAAAATACACCCTTGAATACGACAGCGCTCGTCTTTGTAAAGCAGTTCCCACAAGAGCCTGTTCCAAAATCGGTTATTTTGGAACAGGCTCACATTACTTTGTTTTTCTGTTATTGTATCGAATTTGTTCGTGTAATTCGTGAGGTTCGTGGTTAATTCTCAGGTTAAAATGAGAATTGCTGGGCGAGGTGTCCGGGCGCTAGATTTTTCCGCGAACATTTTGTATACTAGCGGCGTTATCACGCCTAGACAGGCGCGTAATTTTTTATGGAGGTTTTTATGAAAAGACTATTATTTTATGCAGCGTCCGCCGGACTCGTTCTATTGGCGGCATCTTGCGCGGAGCCGGACACGGACATAGCGACCAGCCAGTCGAATGTAGGCAACTACAGCATCCGCATATCTTCAAATGTAGAAACAGCAGGCGGCAGCGCTTTTACAGACAGAACCAAGGCGAACCAAGGCGTAACCGTTACACTCACCGTAACCCCGCCCCAAACCGTAACCCCATCCGAAATGGAGGGAGAATCAGAGGGCGGTCAGGAAAATTCGGAAGGGGGGGGGGGGGGCAGCAATTCGTTGGATCGCGGAAAGGAACATATACCAACGAAGCCGGCAACACCCAGACAAACGTAACATTTACGGCCTCCAAAGCCGTGAACGACGTCTGGACATTCAAGATGCCGCCCGGCGATCTTGAAATAGACGCAACTTTTACAGACCAAGCCGACCCCGCTACAGCGGACATTGTGTGGCTTGGAGCAAGCGCGGGGACAATAAGCCCGTCCTTCGCTATGGATATTATCGAATATACGGTCAGCGTCCCCCACGATGTTGAGGGATTTTCCCTGTACGCGCAGGCTAAAAATCCAGCGGCGGAAATTAGCTTGGAACAGACACCTCCATTGGAACAGACACCTCCAATTGAAGAGCCTCCAGAGGAGCCGGGTGACGGAAGCGTGGACTTTGACACAGAGCTTACACTTGCCGAAGGACTCAACACATACACAATAACAGTTACACCGCAGGACGGCGAAAGCCCTTCCAAGACATACACGATAAACGTTATAAAACTGCCGGATCTTTCATTAGGAAGTTTTAAACTCACCGGCGAAAGTGACTTTGAGCAAGATTTAGCGCAGTTGGAAAAGCAGACTGTCTATGTGCCGCTTACAGAAGTTACACTCACCGCCGCGCCCGCCGATGGAAGCGGCGCGACTGTAGAGGTAAAGCCGGGGACTGAGATTTCAGACATCAACCCGTCTCCGCCAACAAAGGTAACAGTAACAGTAAGCAAAACAGTTAGCGGTGTGAGCACTCCGTATACAAAAACATATACGCTTAATCTAAGCTACAGCGAAAACTTGACCGGCAAGCCC
>JAIRZA010000018.1 GCA_031267475.1 Spirochaetaceae bacterium
ATTATCACTACGAGCCTTTGAACGCGGCGGAGCTTTCAGAGATTACAGACGCTTGGCTGGATAAATATCATTTCTACCGTCCGCATGAGGCGCCCGGTTTCTTGACGCCGCGCCATCAAGATGGCGCGGCGTCTTCGATGGCGGCTCAGTTTTCCGCCACTGTTGGAGTATCCATTCCTCATTTGGCGGGAGTGTCCTATTCATAGTGAGTATGGACATTCGGTCCGCCAGAGTATGAGTCGGAAGGGGAATTGCCGGGACAACGCCTGCGCCGAAAGTTTTTTCAAAACGCTGAAGCGGGAACTGGAAACCCTGGACGGCAGACATACGGAGGCCGAGATCAGGCAATCAGTGTTCATGTACCTTGAGGCGTATTATAATCGGGTTCGTATCCAGCAAAGCCTTACCAAACCCCTTCATTCCCTGAAAAGCCGCATCCCCGTCCGAACCTTTTACTCAAGCGTGGAGCGGAAAACGCCCGGGTTTTGGCAAATTGATACCGGCGGACTTTAGTCCGGCATCACTGCGGGCAGGCCGCACAAGGACAATATGTACATACCCTGACCGCCGCCGATGCCGCTTCCGGCTGGCGCGGACTTCAGTCCGAGAACTCCGTTCCCTCCTCAATAATGCCCATTCATGGACGTTTAAGGCCCTCTCCGGCATCAGAAATACCGCTCCCGTCACCGTTTTGGAGTTTCATCGGCGGCAAAGCAGCCGCGATAACGGCTCCGAATTTATCAACCACGCCGCAGAAATCTGGCGCGAAAACGAGCGTCTGCCTTTCACCCGCTCAAGAGACCACAAGAAGAACGACAACTGTTTCGTTGAACAAAAAAACGGGGCGGTCGTCCGGGAGTATGCCGGCTATGACCGCCTTGAAGGGCTTGCGGAACAGGCGCTCCTTTCGGATGTGTATACCCCCGTTGATACCGCTTCTCAATTTCTTCATGCCGGCCCAAAAGCTCAAAAGCAAGATCAGGGCGGGTTCCAAGGAAATCAAGATATACGACGAGGCACGAAGTCTGTTTCAAAGGCTTGTCGAGAGCGGGAAACTGCCGCGAGAGTGCGCGGACTCCCTTCGGGCGCGTTGCGCCCTTTACAACCCGGTGGAACTCCAACAGAATGTCAACAAAGCAGTCCTGCGGCTGCGTCAACGGCTCTCGCAGGCAAACCGCAAACTGTCGTTGAAACAGGACGGCTTTCGGTAACAGCGTCAACAAGTTGACGTTTCAATTTGAGGCATTTCGCCGCCCGCAGCCGGTTCTCAGGACTTCTCATTTTAATCACAACAGACCAACGGTCCGCCCTCACGTATTACACGAATAAATCCGATATAATAACAGAAAAACAAAGTAATGGGGGAACACTTTACACGGACGAGCGCTGTCGTAGGGTGTATTTTTGAAGCGGCCATGAAGTTGGGAAGCGGTTTTTTAGTTGTTGGTGTGGGCGGACATCTGGTCTGTCGCGGCTAATCTAAAATGAGAATCGCTGTTTTTGATACAGCACTGTATTGACTAGATTATAGTTTTGCCGATAAATTTATTAGTAGACATTACTGATTTTGTAAAAAAATAGTTTTTAACGCATGGTGAGGAGCGTAACGAATGGTAGTAAAGAGTGATTTACCTGTTGATGGGAAAGTCCCCGAAGGTTTAAAGCCTGACGGATCGGGCGCTTATCGTGTACTTATAGTTGATGATTCAATGTTTATTGCCAAGCAGCTTGGACAAATACTTACTTCTGAAGGATATGAAATAGCGGCCACGGCGAGTGACGGGGCGCAGGGCGTGGAAAAATACAAAACACTGCATCCGAACATAGATATTGTTACAATGGATATAACTATGCCGGTTATGGATGGAGTTTCGGCGCTTGAAAAATTGGTTGAATTTGATAAAAACGCTAAAGTCATAATGGTAAGTGCGTTGGGAAAAGAAGATGTTGTAAAAAAATGCTTGCTTTTAGGCGCGAAAAGTTATATCATTAAGCCGCTTGACCGGAAAAAAGTCCTTGAACGAATAACCACGATTTTAAAACATTAGTGAGGGAGCAACCTATGCCGGAACCTGCAAAACGCGACGCCAATGCGCCGGTTTTTCTTGAAATTACTATTAAAGACAGCGATGGAAAAATATGGGGGACTGCTATAGCCCCCGCAAAAGATTTTTCTACAGGCTCGGTTGGGTATTACTGCTCTGAAAAAACAGTCAACCCAAAAAGCGCGGAACGCTATCAGTGTAGTTTAAGTTTTACATTGATAGGTTCAAAGCCGCCTAAGTAACCGCGTTTACAAAGTAAACGCGCCGTTTGCGGACGCGCCGCTTGTCAACAAGCGCGCTTGCGGACGCAGGCCGGATTGCCTCCTTTTTGGATAGTATTTCTATAAAGTTAATATATATCGCGCCGTCCAGTTTCTTCTGCACAGCGACCAGCTTTTTAGGTGGAGGGCGGACTCCCTGTTCTTTCAGCAGTTGGAACAGTCTGGTTTCAAAGCGTATAGCGTAGTCGTTGGACGCCGTCCGCTCGTATTCAAAACAGAAGATGCCCGTTAGGTCAGCCTCTAAAAGAGGGGCGCGGGCGTCCTCCCGCGAAGCCGCCGGTCGGGCGCGCTTCCCGTTTTGAATTCGGAATTGCTGGGTTAAAATAAGAATTAGCGGGGTGCGGCGTAGATTATCTCTGATTCGCGTGTTAAGCTATTGCTCAGGCGCGGCTATGAGAATAAAAACAGGTGTTTTTGGATTAATTTTGTTGTTGAGCGCGGGTTTCTTGCAGGCGGAAGTCAGGTTTTTTTGCGGAGCCGGCGGGGGGCTTTTAATCAGTTCGTCCCAGACTGACGGCGGGATTATTGAAGGCCGCATGAGCGTGGGTAATGTTTATTACGCGGTAGAGCGGGAAGGTCTTGCCAGTTACAGCGGGATGTTTTCGCTGCACGGCGGCGTCATTGGGCTTGGCGGTTTAATCTCGATCGAGACCGGTGTTGATTTTTGTATTGGCAACAAAAATGAAATTGTGATAAATTTTCTTGATTATCCCGTCCCCAACGCAAGATTTCAGACTTATTATTCGTATTCTTCGCTGGATATTCCCATTCTTGTCGCAATGCCGCTGCCTATAACAGATAAACTTGTCATTCGCCCGGCCGCGGGTTTTTATGTGTCGATACCGCTTGGAGACGCGGAGTATCATCAAGAAGCGGAGGTTTTCTCGGATCCTACTCTTACGGAATCTTACCGGATAACGAGCAAGGCGCTTGCCGGTTTTGAAGGCGACATCAAATTGTTGTATTTATTCGAAAGGATAAACGGTCGTATTTTTTTGGACTGCGCCTTCAAATATGATTTGAATCCGCTGCACGGCGTGAACAACAGTAATACGCATTGGTCATTGGAACGTCAAACTTTGTCTGTCGCGGTCGGCTACGAGCATATTTTTTAATCCGGGCTCAAAAAATCCATCTTGGGCAGGACTGTTTTAGACGCGGCGGCGGCTTGATTTTCGGACTTTATGGCTTCAAATACTTCTTCGCGGTATACTTTGACTGTTTTTGGCGCGTCTACGCCTATTCGCGCCTGATCGCCGCGCAATTCAACGACCGAAATGGTTATGCCGCCGCCGATTATTATTTTTTCGCCTGCTTTCCGGCTTAGAATCAGCATAAGTTTTTCTCTTTATCCGCGCCGGAATTGCCGGCGGGCTTGGTAGAAAATTCGTTTATAACGTCATGTTTTGTTTTCCAGCGCGGGTCGCTCAAAATAATTTGTTTGCCTATGCGTGTATCGCGGTTTATCACGATAGGCCCCTGCAAGTTGGCCGTCATGGGGCCGCCGTCAGCCGGTATTGTTACTATTGAAAACACGAGCGCTTTTTCCGGCGAAGACAGGCCGATGTCGGCAAGTTCGTCATCGCTTATGTTAAGCTCATAGTCCGGCGCGAATAGGAACGGGCTTAGTATGATGAAAGCGGTGCCGGCGTTTTCGGTTGACTGCAGCCAAAAGAACGGCTGCTGTTCGGCGTCAAACATTACATAATGTTTCAAGGGTTCAAACCCGAAAAGTCCGGCGGGAAACAGTATTTTTTGCCGCTCGTCAACATCGATCGGCCCATAGGCTTTTGTATCAACTTTCAATTCATTCTCCTATCTAAGAAAATCCAGCAAGGTTGGCGGAATTATCCTTGCCGCGGTCTGAAGCGCCGCTTTGTGCGCCATATCCAGCATATTGAATTCAACTGACGCGCTTGCAAGGTCAAGTCCCGCTTCACGGCTCAGGCTTTCGGTAACATGAGGGATTTGCACATTGATGCGTCCCCATGCCGCCTCTACTCGCTCGGCGCGGCTGCCTATATCCGCTATTCGTGTTTGCAAATTGTCCATCGCCTGATCTACGCCGCCTAGTCCCTGTCCGCCTATATACAGTTGGTCGCCGCCCAACATCGCGTCCCGTAGTCCAATCACTACATCGAACAGCGAGCCGCCCGACACGCGCGCGCCGGCGGACCAGTTGGGCGCGCCTTGTTCCGAGTTAGCGCGTATCAATCCCAAATCGCGTAGGACATTCGCTCCTTCCGCCGCGTCTTCCATGCGGATAAGGTGAGGCTCCGTGCCTTCAACCACGATGGCGCTTGTTTCCGGGTCTATATGAGCCTTAACGGGCGCCGCCGAATCGTTGATTTTCGCCGCAATAGCGCGGACGTTGTCTCCGCTGTTTACCGGTATCTCTACGCCGTCGATAAAAATCGAGCTTTCTGACGGCACGGTATAGTCGCTCGCGTCCACGGTTGACGATACTATCATCTTCTCGGCCCAAAAAGCCTCTCCGCCGCCTATGTCGAGGCCGCTGTATGTTTGGTCGCTGATTTCAAGTCTGCGTTCCGCGCCGGCTCCGCGATACTCTACCCGTAAAGGCGCTTCATGGCCTAGTTCTTCAACGGTACCTTCGATGATTCTGAAGGGCATGGTGAAGGCTTTATCGCCGGAAAACAGATATTTTCCGTCTTTGCCTGTCGCGTTGGCGATGGATGTGAGTTCTTTCAGTAGTTCGTTCACTTCTACGCCCATCTTAGCGGTATCATCTTTTGTATAGATGCCGTTAGCGCCCTGAACCGCTAGTTCCCGGACTCGTTGGAGTATGTCGTTGGCTTGCCGCAGGTAGCCGTCTACAAACTCGTAATGCTCCCGCGCGTCAAGTGTATTCTTCTCGAAGCGTTCAAGTCTGTTTATGTACGAGTCGTAGCGTACCGCGTGAGACGCGGCAAGCGGGTCGTCGCGCAGTTCCCGAATCCGGCTTTGATTTGCTATTTTCGACTGAATCGCGGAAAGTTCCCCTTCTTTCCGGCGCAGGCTGTACTGCATATCGTCATTTGGCATATTTGTAGATACTCTAAACATGGATACCCCTCTGTCTACATATCGGATTTATTTAAACAAAACTTATGCCCGCCGCGCGCTGTTGTCCATGCCTGCGCTGGCGGCTTGCGGCTAATCAGCGCC
>JAIRZA010000037.1 GCA_031267475.1 Spirochaetaceae bacterium
ACCGGCACTACGCCTACGGAAGAAGAATTGAAGGGCATGGAATTAACTATAGCCAGATTAAAAGCCCGCTACGGCTCTGTGTTCAGAAGTTTTTAGGCCTATGCGCGGCGGCATATTGAAGACGGCGGCAGGCGGCGGATTATGGTCGCCTGAATTTCAATCTGTATTAACAAAAGCGGCGCGTCTTGCGCGGCGCGGTGATTACGAAACGGCGATACAACTGCTGGAAAGCGAAGTGTATAATTACCGCGATTCGTTCATGTTTTTTTATCTCTTGGGTCTTTGCTGCCTGTATTCGGGCAATTATGGCGGAGCGCATGATTATTTGACGCGGGCGCGGGAAATAAAAACACGCGAACCGTCTGTTCTTTTGGCTATGGCGGCTCTGTATGTTAAACGCGCCGATTCACGCCGTGCGATAAGCCTTTATCTGGAAGTGCAGGAGATTGACGGTAAAAGCCGCGTAGCTAAGACTGCTCTGAAGATTCTTAGAAAATACGCCGGCTCTGATGATCTTTTGGCATGGATAGAATCGGGAAAACTGCGCAGCCTATATCCGCCGTTTCCACGCGAGAAATTAAAACCCGCAAAATTTATCCGCAATGCTGTCATAATATGTCTGATAATAACGGTGATAGCTGTTACTGTTTTTGTTAAAAGTAATGAACCAAGGCCGGAGGATTCCGGGCGTGAAGGTTTTATGGAAACCAGCTTAACGCAAAGCGATACGAAAAATCCTGTGGAAATGGACGGCGTTTATTACTTCATTTTAACCGAGAAACAAATTTTAACATCCTATGAAAACGCGCGGAAATTTTTTTATGACAGGCGCGACAACTCCGCAAGAATCGAGATTAACAGGATATTAGAATCTAACGCTAACACGGGCATAAAAAATAAGGCGCGTATCATGGCGCGGTATCTCGAAGCGCCCAGTTTTGAAGTGCTCAAAACAAAGCCCGCCGAAAACATCATGTACGCCGATGTTGTAAAAACTCCGTTGTTGTACCGCGACTGCTATGTGTTGTGGAGCGGCATGGCGGCAAACATCGCAGAGGAGCGGAACGGGACGGCTTTTGATTTTCTGATTGGCTATGATAAACGGCGCAGCGTTGAAGGCATTGTCAAAGTAAATTTGCCTTTTGCCGCCAGCATTAGTCCCGAATATCCTCTTGAAGTTCTTGGTAAAATTATACCGGCGGACGCGCCAATTCTGGCGGACGCGCCAATGTTGGAAGGTATTACTATACATCAGCTCCCGCTGGCAAAATAATTTCCCCCATTCCACAAGGCGCGGCGTACGATGATGGCGGGGGCGGGGGGGCTACTGTAATTTTGCTATGATAGAAGACATGGCGCGAAGGCGGACCACGCGCCCCCCGCCATAGGCGCGATACCTCTGACCATCATCAGAAAAGGCCGATGCTTTTTCACCCGGAAACGGTGAAAAGCGTTTCTGCGTCCATTCCAGCGAAGCGTCTTTCAGGCTCAACGAGACGCGCTTCGGGTTAAAATAAATAAACGATTCATGTACGCCGCGTTCAGCAAGAGGCGCTTCATCGGTATTTTGCAAATAACGGATTATGCCGTTTGAAAAATCTATGGATTGGATGATAGCCGAGTGCGCCATTGAACCGTCCACCGCGCGAAACAGCAAAATGTCGGCGGGCTTCAGATTTTTTATCGTGTCGTCAACGGCTAGTATCTCGCGGCTGCGCGAGTTGTAGAAAGCTGTTCCGGCAAAGTACGAAGGATCAACGCCGCGTGGAACACCAAGCGCGCGTCTCAAATTCGCGCCCAAGTTTACCCCGGCTCTGTTTGCGGCATACGAAAGCGTATGCCAAACAAAACCGGAGCAGTCCATACCCGTCCACGCTATGCAGTACAAGTAATTATAAATATCGGAGGCTTCAACGCCGTTTCCCCGCGTAAGAACATAGGGGCGATGAGGCAGCCCATGGTAAGATCCGGCTTTCATGCGGGCAATATCAAAAATATCCTGCGATACAGACCATTTTCGTCCCGCAATGTCAAAAATAATCACCTGTTCCCTGCCGTTTTTCAGCATTTCTATATAATCAACAAAATCTTTAGATTTGAAAGCGTCTTCAATCACCGGCCAAAGCGCGGCGGAATCTGATTTTCCTTTACCTAAGAATTCCCAGCCGCCTTCAACAAGACTGTCGCGCTCGTGGTTTTCGGCAAACGGCACTCGCAGATTCATCAATCTACCGTCTATTATCACCGTTTTGAAACACAGCCGGTATGCGTCCTCAATTACAGCCTCTACACCCTTGCCCCAAATCCGCTCCGCATTGGAAAAATCGGCAAGCTGCTCTATATCCGTTTTCGTCAACTCAGTATACGGAAGCTGCTGAGCGCCGGCGAAAATAGAAGATGTCAATGTTAGCGCCGCGAAAATACTAAATCGCATCTGGCTTAAAACGCCGCGCTATACCGGCAAGCGCCATAACTATAGCGGCGATAATAAAAATATAAGGTAAAAAGTCGCCGTGCCTCGTATAAAACGTAGACCTTGTAAGAATGGGAACAGAGACAGAGAGCGCGGCTTCGGTAAAAGGCTCCGCCATCGCAAGAATTTTGCCGTCCGGGGCTATCGCGCACGTTTGACCGGAAGCCGTGGCGCGGGCGGACGAGCGGCTGTTTTCTACGCTGCGGAAAACCGCCATTGAAAGATGCTGCATCTGGCAACTCAGACTGTGCGACCAAGCATCGTTGGAAAGATTAACGAGGAGTTCCGCGCCGTCTTTAACAAAATCGCGGGGCAAATAGCCAAAAGTGTCTTCAAAACATATTGGCGTTGAAAAGCGCAGCCCGTTGCTCGTATCAAAAACAAGCGAGCGGGTACCTTTCTGCCAAAAGTGCGTGTCTAAATCCTCCAACAGCTTATAGAGGAAGGGCAACTGCTTTTTGTACGGAAAATGCTCTGTAAACGGCACCAGATGAATCTTACGGTACACATCAATCATCTTGCCCTGTTCAAACAAGATAGCGGCGTTATAATCCACCCTGTCGATATACCCGTTCTCCGTCATTTCGCGCCGTCCATCATCGTTGCCAATGATAAACGGAACGTCCTGCCTGGCAAGAAAATCCAACAGTTCCTTCACCTGAGCGTAGTAATCGCTGTCTGTGCGGTAATGGCTGTGCCAGTATATCATGGGAACAAAAGCCGTCTCCGACCAAACCACAAGGTCAGGCTTAGGGTTCTGCGAAAGCGCCTCCTCGCTTAGGCGCTTTAGAATCCTGAAATTATTTTGATAGTCAGATTTTTCATCTTTCCATGGATCTGTATTATGTTGAATCAACGCGATACGGGCTGACTCGTATTTTGAGAAGTCATGCGGCGCGGCTGTCCCGTACACCAAAGACGATATAAGAGCGATAAGATAAATGGAAATACACGCCGTAAGCCCTGAAACACGGAAAGTGAATGGCCGCGCGCCGGATTTGCGCGGTAAAAGATACAGCGCCGCAAAAGTTTGTGGAAAAATTATCAGCGCCGAGACGCCCCATACGCCTGTTAAGCTCGCGATTTGTATCAGCGGAAGCGTCCGCCACTGTGTATAGCCTGTAATTCCATAGGAATAGCCCAAAAAGCCAAGCGTCCGCAGATATTCAAACGAAATAAAGATGAGCCATTGAAGAATAAATCCATAACGTGGAAACAGGACAAGCGCGAACCGCAGCGCAAAAAACACCAGCGCAAAATAAAAAAGATAGAGCGTGGAAGTAAAAATTCCCGCGAGCAAGTGGTATGAAACAAGCCAATAGTTAAATAGCGAAAACGCGGTGAATCCGTACAGAGCGCCCCAAAACAGGCAAATAAGCGGGGTGGAACGGCGAATAACAAACAACGCGGGCAGATACATTATCCACGCAAGGATAGACAAACCGTTTTTGACCAGCGGATTTGGGTGAGCAAGCGCAAAGAGTCCCGCCGCCAGAATTATTAACAGCAGATTTACGGGAAAATCCGCAAAAACCGCGCGATTATCGCCGCGCCCAAGTCCGGTATTTACACCGCCGGAGTTTATATCATCGCCCGAAGCGGATGATTTTAAGACGGGATGGCTATTATTGACCACAGTTAAACGGGATTTTCCGCAACTTCGTCCGGCAGAGTTTCCGCGCCGTCCGGCTGTACACTTGACCAGACGGCTTGTTTTATTTCTTTGCCGGGGCGGAATTTAACTACACCGTGGGGAAGAGCTGTCGCGGGCTCGCCGGTGCGGGGATTTCGCGCTTTAGAGCGCCCTTTGCGAAAACATATTTCAAATGTCCCAAAGCCGCGCAATTCTACTGTTTTGCTGTCGCTTAACGCATCTTTTATTGAATTCAACGTCATATCCAGCGCTAGTTTAATATCGGAGCGGTTCATATCCAATTTCTCATAAACAGCGTCAATAATCTCAGCTTTAGTAAATTTTTCCGCGGACATTAATTCCCCTGCCCGCCGTACAGCGGGCTGTAAGATTTTCCAGGTTGCTTATAATGCGGCTTTTACACGGTTTAGAAGCCGCTGCATTCGCGATTTTTTACGCGCCGCCGCATTTTTTTTGATGATTCCCTTGCGGGCTGCGGTATCAATCAGTTTTGTCATGTCGCGCAAAGCCTCTTGCGCCCCGTCGCAATCTTTTTTCTGCGCCAAAACAATGAATTTTTTAACACTGGTTCTTACCGTGCTTTTTGCCGCTTTGTTCCTAAACCGTCTTTCTTCGCTCTGGCGGTGTCTTTTTTCCGCCGAAGTACAATTTTTTGCCAAAATATGCCCCCACTCCTACTTAAAATCCGAAGGCCTGCGCTCCGAGCGCTTGCACTTTTCACATTCAGCTATGGTTTTAACTTTACCGTTTTCGAATAAAGTTTTCATTTTTATCTCGCCTCCGCAAGAACAAAAAAATTTTTGCGTACTGCTTGTAGTACGAGCGTTTTTACTTGCCGCCGCCATAGTAAACTCCTCTTTTAACGCGGTGTATTCGCCGCGCGCAATTAAAATCGTAATAGCACAAATATCAATAGACTTTGTGTTTAAATCCCATTAATCTGTTACCATAATTTCCTGTTAAGCGTCAAGCCCCCTGTCGCGTCCTCTGTAAATAGGGCGCTTCTGAAGTCAGAATACAAGAATAATAATAGCGTTTTCACACTGTAAAATAGAAACGGCGTATATTTTTGACGGGGCGGCTTAGGTAAGAAAACCGCGCTTTTTTAATTTGCCGGTTCCAGAACAGCGCTTATCCTGCCCGATTTATCTACTGTGAGCGCGTAAACCGCGGTCTTTACCGGCGCGACTCCGCTTTCCCAAGGACGGGCGTAGCTAAAGCGCAGTTCGGCGGAGCCGGGTTTTGCGCCTTCGAACACAAAAACAAAAACGCCGCCCGCTCCAGCGGGCGCGCTCGCTTCGGCGGGCGCGCTCGCTTCAGCGGCTGTTTCGGAAGAGCTCCGGTACTCCAGCGAAACTTCCTGAGCGACGCCCTCCGGTTCAATGGTATACGTCCATGAATAGCCCGTGGTGCGGTTGCCGTCAAGTTCGATGACAAGCTGATTTTCATACTCGCTCGAAGACGCTGTACGCATATCCGCGCAGGAACAGATAACCGCCGCAAAAACTAATATTTTTTTCATACTTTACCGTATCTCTGAATGGCGGTGTTGTCAATAAAGCTGCTTAACAGGACGCAAATTCCACGCCCCCGGCAAAGTTTCAAGCTGGAGTTTCGCTGCGC
>JAIRZA010000069.1 GCA_031267475.1 Spirochaetaceae bacterium
GTTGTGCGGTCTAGTCCGGGTGTCAGGTCGTCGTAATCCGCGTCCGTGTCTGTGTCGCAGTTCACGAGCGCGAGCGCGAGCGTAAACGCTATGGCGCAGGCTGCCGCCGCGGTCGCAAAGCGTGTCGCATTTCGCGGTTTTTTTCCCGCTTTTTTCATTTTTTCCATGTGTCTTCCTCCAAGTATTCCGGCCTTAGGCCGGGGGTATAGGTTAATTCAGCGCTTGTCGCTCCAAGCTGAAGTTCCTGTACTACTTTATCGTCTTTCGGCGGAAAAAACAATATGTCTCAATGCGCGTTGCGCATTGAGCTCCGGAGTTTCGCTCCGCGAAACTCCACGCCCCCCGGTGAGGCTTCAACGGCTACAAAGGCTGGAGTTTCGCCATGCGAAACTCCTAAAGCAAAATGCGCAGCATTTTGCTACGCTTGCGGCAAACTCCATGCCCTATGGCTGGGCTGGCAGCCGCGTATGCCAATCGCTTTTATCGGAGCGAAGATGCGAAGTGAAAGCGGCTCAACGCTGGCGCGTTGAGCTTTCGGAGTTTCGCGGGGCGAAACTCCACGTCCTATGGCTGGGCTGGCAGCCGCGTATGCCAATGCCTTTATCGGAATGAATACACAAAGTGAAGACAGCCTACTGACTGCTACCGCGTAGCGGATAGAAGCCCACTGGCGGGCGCTGGCGGGCGGCGCCATTCTTCTATCAAGCGGCGGGCTATTGAACCGTGACCGGGAATTTGCGGCAGATTACCGCGATTAAACCAGCCGGCGTCCTCTATCTCCACACCATCGCAACATATAAAACCACCAGCGTACTTTGCGGAAAAACCCACCATCAAAGAATTTGGGAAAGGCCAACTTTGCGAACTTATAAAACGAACATCCCTTACGCGAAGCCCGACCTCTTCAAAAACCTCGCGTTCAACCGTATCTTCAAGACACTCCCCGGCCTCGTAAAAACCAGCTATCAAACTATAAACATTCCCGCTGAATTTTCTGTCATGCGCAAGAAGTATCTCGTCATTATCGTTACTTATACGGACAATAATCGCAGGCGATACACGAGGATATTCGATTCTGCCGCAGACCGTACAGACACGGGCAAACTCGGAACTTGAAAAATTGTTTTTACCACCGCAGCTTCCGCAGAAAACCGAATCAGAAACCCATTGCGCGATGTGGCAGGCGCGAAAAACAATGGACAACAACCCCGCCGCTAAACCCGCGTCAACCCCAGAACCATCATCCACGAACCCCTCCGCCGCTAAAACGCGCGCGGATATACACCGCCAGCCCGCCGGAGCGGACACATTTTTATTAAGCGAAAAACAAGGAATAACATCGCTCTTATCTATAAGCGGAACCTCAAAATAAAGAAGATCAGCCGGATTGAAAGCCGCCCGCGCCGCGTCAACCGGCGTTCCTTCAAAAACACGCCGGTTCTCGCAGCAAGAAGGAACCATAAGCTCGCTTCCGCGAAAGATAAAACTGTGTGAAAGCGGTAAAACAGACATTTAACACTCGAAGTAAAAATATTTGACGCTAAAAGCATTTTAACGCCCAAAGCAACTCAGTGCTAAAAGCATTTTAATGCTTAAAGCAACTCAGTGCTTAAAGCATTTTAATGCTTAAAGTACCGCGCTCCGGTAAAAACCATAGCTATTCCGAACTTATCGCACATTTCGATAGAAAGAGCGTCTTTGCCGGAGCCGCCGCTCTGAACAATCACCTTAATTCCCGCCGCCGCCGCCGCTTCCGCGACATCCGGGAACGGCAAGAACGCATCCGAAACAAGCACGCGGGCGGATTTATCATGACTCAAAGAAGCCTGCCGCAAAGCCTGTTCCGCGGCGCGTATCCGGCTGGTCTGCCCGCCGCCAATACCCACGGCGGCGCAGTCTTTTACCACAATCACCGCGTTTGATTTAACCCACATAGCGACTCGCAAGCCAAAGAGCATATCAGGAATATCCTGCGCGTCAACAGGCGTTTTTGTAACAACATCCCATTTTTCCAGCAACGTTCTGTTCACTTCCTGCACAAGCAAGCCGCCGTCCACGCTTACACATTCAAACTGTTCGGCGGGAACCGCCCGCGCAAGCATCACGCATAGATTCGGCTTTTTGTACAAAATTTGAAGAGCCGCCTCATCATAAGAAGGCGCTATTACCACTTCAAGAAACATTGAGTTTATTTTTTCCGCCGTTTGCGCGTCAAGAGCGGCGTTAAACGCCAGAATACCGCCAAATATCGATACCGTATCGCAGGAATACGTCTTTTCAAACGCTTCATACACGGTCTTTCCAAGAGAAGCGCCGCATAGCGTATTGTGTTTAACGGCGACACAGGCGTTCAAAGCGGCGCTGTCTTCAAAATCAAGCAATCTTGCCGCCTCATTCGCGCCTATAGGCGGCAAACCGTAGTCCGGCGAGCCAAAAGAGCACACGGCCCTCCAAGCGGTATCGGCGTCGCGGTAATTATTATAGCTAAGCTCTTTCCCGCCCAGACGCTCCATTTTCGCTATCGCGCCTTCCGCGCCTGCGCTGTTGACATACAGGGCGGCTTTTTGCCGGGGGTTTTCTCCGTAACGCAGGGACACGCTTCGTTTTAGCGAAAGAGTGTAGTCCTCCGGGAATTTTTCTTCGCCCCCGGCGTCATCAGCATCGATATTCAGCAGATACCGCGAAACAGCGGCATCGTAAGAGGAGGTCAAGCTAAACGCTTTGCCGGCAAGCCGCCGCCTAAGAACGGGGGGCAGGGTCTTGTTCGACTGTAGGTTTTGGATAACAACTCCATAATCGGCCGGGTCGCAAAGCACAATTACATCGTCGCAGTTTTTCGCGGCGGAACGAAGCATGGCCGGTCCGCCTATGTCGATAAAGTCGATAAGTTCATCTTGAGGCAACGGCGGCTTTTGGGCGGCTTTCTGTGTAAACGGATACAGGTTTACGGCGACAAGGTCGATGTGTCGTATATTAAGTTTTTCCAGCGCGTCCTGATGCGACTTTTCATGCCGCCGCGCCAAAATCCCGGCGTGAACAGCAGGATGCAGCGTTTTTACACGTCCGTCAAGGAATTCCGAAAAACCTGTTATCTCCGAAGCGTCAATCACCGTGAAGCCGGCTTTACGCAGATGCGCGGCGGTGCCGCCTGTCGAGACGATTTCCCAATTCAGCTTAGTTAGGGCAGCGGCAAACTCTATGACTTTATTTTTATCGTAGACACTGATTAATGCGCGTTTCTTCATGAAGAAATGCTATCGCGTACGGGCGCGAAAGGTCAACACTGCGGCTGGTATATTCAGGGCGAAAATTCCGAAAGCTCAACGCGCCGGCGGGCGCGCGCCCGCGTTGAGCCAAGCGCCAGTTTGCGTTCTTGATGTGTGTCAGCGCTTCAAAGTTCCAGTCTCTTGTTACAGAATAATTTATCGCATACCCGCGTCATGAGCATGGGTATTAAAAATGAAAGCGGCAGGGCTACGCAAAAGCCTATCGCCACGCCTTTCAGCCATGCTGCTACAAATATTTCTGAAAATCCAATGCTGACTGTAGTCATTACAAATGACATAAAAACCGACATAAAAACACACATACCGAGCGCCATAACGATATTGCGTTTGACGGCGGTTTTGACCGTTGATTTATCTTCATTGATCATAGTGATAGAAAATCTCCTTAATCTTTGTTCGCGTCTTCGAACAAGTCCACTGTATTACATACATGGGGTAAAGGCTTATGTTTCTGTATAAAAAGCTATAAAGCGCGGTGTTTTTGCAGGGGTTATTCGAAGAGCAGGCGAGTTCTTTAATGAGTTGTTCAAAAACTTCCGTTTTTGAACAGCAACCGCTTAAAATGGTTATCCAACAGGCAGCCGGCTTGCTGAATGGATCCATTATAAATCCAAATAATATGGATACCTTAAAAATACATAATTTTTATATTTAGTCAAAACGATATTTGTAATGTTTTTGTTCA
>JAIRZA010000019.1 GCA_031267475.1 Spirochaetaceae bacterium
TTTTTTTTGCTAAAGATTATTGACCCTAAATAAACGACAAGATATAAATAAACTATGTGGCGAAAAGTGGCGATAAGTGGCGAACAGTGGCGAACAACAGCCATAAATAGAACGCCGCGACACCAAAAAAACAAACAGAAGACAAAAAGCACACCGTACAGCAGAAGGAGAACACCAAATGCTTAACGGCGGCTATTACAACACACTCGACGAGAAAGGACGACTCACATTTCCCGCCGCGCTGCAACGAGCATTATCCGGCGACCAACTCGTAATAACACGAGGAATAGAACCCTGTTTGTGGGTACACCAACCCGATAAATGGCGCGAATTCGCCGGAAAGTGGGAGAACGCATCACCCATGCTAAAAGACGTACGCAAGATGCAGCGACACTTTTTAGGCTGGGCGGCGGAAGCAGAAATAGACAAATCCAGCCGCCTAGCAATACCCCAGAGCCTGCGCGAATACGCCGGCCTAAAACGAGACTGCGTAATAATAGGCGTAGGACAACGAATCGAAATCTGGGATACCGTCACATACAAAGCCATAAACGAAGGCGAAGACGGCGAAAGCCTAGCCAGCGCGGCAGAACAATTTGGCGAACTATTTTGACAAACATACACACACCGGTAATGCCGGAAGAAGTAGTAGAACACCTAGTCCCGAAAAACTTTACAACAAACGGGACAGGCGAGCACATGATAGACTGCACCCTTGGGGAGGGAGGGCACAGCGCCGTTTTTTTGAAACGCTTTCCTGACTTACACATAACAGGAATAGACGCGGATAAAAACATAATCAACACGGCGCGCGAGCGATTAAAAGAATTTGGCGGACGCATAGAGATTCATCGCGGATGGGCGCAGGATTTTTTATCCAACTTCGGCAAAGGGGAAACGCCGGAGAAAGCAGCCAATACGCGGCAGCCGAGTATCATCCTCTTGGATTTGGGGGTGTCCCTTTACCATTATGAAAAAGGGGACAGAGGCTTTAGTTTCAGAGGAACAGAACCTCTGGATATGAGGATAGATACCGAAAGCGAACTATACGCCGCCAAAATTCTTGCTCGTTACAGCGAGCAAGAACTAGCGAATATGCTTTACCACAACGCCGAAGAACACCATTCACGACGCATAGCGCGCGCAATAGCCGAAACAAGACAACGGACGCCAATAGAAAACGCCGCCGCCTTGGAGAAACTAATATGGGACGCAGTACCCGCCCCCTACCGGCGCGGCAGAATACACCCCGCGACAAAAACCTTTCAAGCGCTGCGCGTTGAAGTAAACGGCGAACTTGAAAAACTACCCGGACTATTAGACGCAGCCTATAACACACTGCGACCCGGCGGACGACTCGGCGTAATAAGCTTTAATTCGCTGGAAGACAGAATAGTAAAACATTTTTTCCGCGCCAAAACAGCCGGAAAACACCATAAAAGCAACAGAAACAGCAAAAACTTTGACACAAACATAGAAACGCCGATAAGAAAAGAAGCATTACTGTTGACCACAAAACCAGCGCAGCCATCGCGGGAGGAAATCAAAACGAACCCGCCCTCGCGGAGCGCGAAACTGCGGGCGCTTGAAAAGCCGCCCCAAGCGGAGGATTAGAATGAGCGGTAGATTTTTTTTATACGCCATGGCCATAAGCATACCACTATCACTAGGAGCCGCAGTTTGGCAAACAGCGCGATACGCCGCCCTAAAACAAGAAGTGCGGATATTACTCGAACAGCAGGAAGAATGGATAGACAACAACAAACGACTAATAACAGACATAGCCGTACTATCATCATCCGCCCGCATCGAAAATTTTGCCAAAACGAACCTGAGCCTCGAAAAAAAGGACCCCGAAGATGTACTACAAGTCATCATCGAGAACGAATAGGAAAACAAACCAAAATGCTAATGACATTTAAAGAAGCCGGCGCACTCGCCGGACTAGAACTTATACATAAAAACGAACAGAGCCGCGGCTTCGAGGCAGTCTGCGTCGACTCGCGGCTGGCAGGCCCAGGAGCCCTATTCGTCGCCCTTGACGGAGAAAAACACGACGGACACAAATTCGTAAAAGCCGCGCTTAAGGCAGGAGCCGCCGGCGCAATAGTCGAAAAGACAAAACTATCAACACTAGGACTAGACGAAACAACAACATACACACTACTAGCCGCGGACAACACATTACACGCCCTGCAAGAACTAGCCGCGGCGTACCTAGAACAATTTCCCAAACTACTACGCATAGCAATAACCGGATCATCAGGAAAGACAACAACAAAAGAACTCGCCGCCGCGATGATAGGACTTGAACGAAACGTAACCTTTAACAAAGGCAACCTCAACTCCGACATAGGACTGCCCCTATCCGTATTCCAAGTACGCAAAGAGCACGACGTTGGAATATTCGAAATGGGCATGAACCGCAAAGGCGAAATCGCGGAACTCGCCGCCGTATTAAAACCACACATCGCATTAATAACCAACACCAGCGCCGCCCACATAGGCTTAATAGGCGGAGAGCGGGAAATCGCGCTAGAAAAGAAAGCAGCCTTTTCACACTTTACCGGAAAAGAGCACGCCATTTTACCAGAAAACAGCGCATTTGCCGAACTATTAGCAGACAACATAAAAGGAACAATCAGCTATTTTGGAAAGAAAGCCGCCAAAAAATTCGGCGGAGCGGAATCGAAAGGCCTCCGCGGCAGCACAATAACGTGGGAAAACAAAACAACAAATTTCGCGCTGCCCGGCGAATACAACCTTATGAACGCGCTGGCGGCGGCGGCGTTAGCCGAAGCCGCGGGAGTAAGCGGGACGGCGATAAGAGACGGACTCGCCGCGGCCAAAGCGCTCTTTGGCCGCGGCGAAGTAATCGAAGGCGACATTACAATAGTACGCGACTGCTACAACGCCAACCCCGATTCCATGGAAAAAGCAATAACACTTTGCGACGAGGCCGCATCCGGCAGACGGCGCGTGTACGTAATAGGACCCATGCTTGAACTAGGCCGGGCGGCGAAAACCGCGCACGAAAAACTAGGAGAAAGACTCGCCCGATCCAAAGCGGACATAATCTTCTTATTCGGAGAGGAAACAAAGGACGCATATAAAAAATTGCAAGACGCGAAAAACAAACTCACATTTCATACAAATGATATAGACGAATTAAAATCGAAAGTAAACGACAGCGTAAAGAAAGACGACGTGCTTTTATTAAAAGGCAGCCGCGCCAGCGCTCTGGAAAGAATTATGCCGGCGGCGGCAAACGTAAAAACGGCTTGAAAGGACTTTAGCCAAAGGATTAACAGAGGTTATTTGTGTTTTTAGAATTTTTTTATCCACTAGTTAAATATTGGACAGCGTTAAACGTCTTTCAGTACATCACATTCAGAGGCGCGTACGCCGCGCTTTTTACATTACTAGTATGCTTTTTATTCGGAGCGCCCATAATAGAAGCGCTTAGAAAATTCAAAATAGGACAATCCATAAGAGACGACGGCCCCGCCACACACCTTAAAAAAGGCGGAACGCCGACAATGGGCGGACTATTAATAATAATATCAGTCGTAATTTCCATGCTCCTCTGGATGAATTTTGACAGTTACAAAGTATGGCTCACACTCGCCGCGTTCATAATATTCGGCGCCATAGGCTTTCTTGACGACTACCTAAAAATTAAAAGACACGATTCACGCGGACTGCCGGCGTGGGCCAAACTCGGACTACAAATTTTAGCGGCGCTGATAATAGTGCTGTATCTGTACTGCAAAGAAAAAACATCAACAGCATTATACCTGCCGTTTTTCAAGAACCCCGTAATCGACATGGGCTGGCTATGGATACCATTCGCCGTGCTGCTAATAGTCGGCGAAAGCAACGCCGTAAATTTGAGCGACGGACTCGACGGACTAGCCGCCGGACTCTTAATCTTTGTATTCATAAGCCTAGCCATCATCACATACCTTTCCGGACGCGCCGATTATTCGCAGTATTTAGGAATCCCGTATATACAAGGAGCGGGCGAACTAACCGTGTTCTGCCTTGCCGGAGTCGGCGCGTGCGTCGGCTTTTTATGGTTTAACGCGCATCCCGCCGAAGTTTTCATGGGCGATGTCGGCAGCCTCGCGCTAGGCGGCGTAATAGCCGTCATATCGCTGCTGATAAAAAAAGAAATACTCATCCTGATAGCCGGCGGCGTATTTGTGCTGGAGGCCGCGTCTGTAATAATACAAGTATTCGTATATAAACTGAAAAAAAAGCGCGTGTTCAAGATGGCGCCGCTGCACCATCATTTTGAGTTATCAGGCTGGGCGGAGACGAAAGTCGTAAGCCGTTTTTGGATACTAGGCGGCTTGTTTGCCATAATAGCCTTGTCAACATTGAAGATTCAATGAACAATAAATATGCCTACAGCCCGGCGGTCTATTTTGAACCGCAAAACGCGCGAAATTCGCAAAACGCGCGAAATTCGCAAAGCGCGCGAAAATCGCAAAGCGAGCGTGGAAATTTGAAGTTTACGGATAACGCTGATAGAAAGCGGCGCCGTACATATCCAACAAGCATGACGATTGTAGCCGGCATTAGTCCGGCGCAAGTTTTAAGCGGCTGTTGTTCAAAAAATAAAGTTTATGAACAACACTATTATTTAATCGCGGGAGAATGATGCTTTTTTCTGTTGACGGCGCGGGCGCGAAAACAACTTTTGACCACACGCTGATAGTATGCGTAGTGTTACTCACGGGCGTAGGCTTAGTGTCGCTGTATTCGGCTTCGTACGCTTTCGCGGAACTCTGGTTTCAGGGCGACCGCTGGCACTTTGTTTTTAGCCAATCCATCCGCGCCGTCGTAGGTTTTATTCTTTTTTTCATCGCGGCCAATATAAACATGGAGACACTGCGGTCGTCCATAATGTTTTTAGTAATAGCCGCCGCCGTACTTTGCGCGTTGACCTTTGTACCCGGAATTGGGATGAATATAAACGGCGCGTCCCGCTGGATAGGCGCGGGGGGATTTTCATTTCAACCCTCGGAATTAGTCAAACTGGTGCTGCCCTTATATTTGGCGCATATATTTGATAAAAAGAAAGATAATTTGAAATCATTCTCGTCCGGGATACTGCCGCCGGTTGTAGTAACAGCGCTTTTTTTTGGATTGATACTTTCGCAGAATAATTTTTCTACCGCGGTATTCATAGCGGCAAACGCGCTGATAATATTTTTCCTTGCCGGCGTAGGCATAGGCTTCTTCGTGGGCGCGGCGATGATAATACTGCCGGTTACCTTTCTGCTTGTTCTGTTGGAGGAACACCGCCTGCGCAGACTAATAAGTTTTATATGGCCGGACTGGGAGCCCTTGGGCGCGGGGTATCAGGTGCAAGCCTCGATTTTAACAATAAGCTCCGGCGGTTTTTGGGGTAAAGGACTAGGGCAGGGGACGCGCAAAATTGTAAGCGTGCCGGAAGTTCACAGCGATTTTATATTTTCGGCATACTCCGAAGAGGGCGGTTTTATAGGCGTAGCGCTGTTTATTCTGGCGTTTGCCGTGTTTGCGTGGCGCGGTTACAGGGCGGCGTTGAAGGCGGACAGCGCGTTCAAGCGTCTGGCGGCCTGCGGTCTGGTAACGGCGATTTTTACTCAGATGCTGCTTAACATCGCCGTTGTATCCGGAGCGGCTCCGGCGACCGGCGTACCGCTGCCGTTTTTTTCGGCGGGCGGATCGTCTCTTTTGGTAAGTTTAGTAATGTCAGGATTTATTGTTAATATTTCACGCGCCCCAGTGTCTTCCTTAAAGAGGGAAAATATGAATAATGGAGTTTATAATGGAATATAACGCCGCAATGAATGAAGAGATTTTGGACGCCGCTGACGGCGAAAAAGAGGATTTTAAATTTGAAAAACCCCTGCGGCGTATACTCATTGCCTGTTCAATCATTTTAGCCGGCGAGTTGATGTGGCTGTTTGTAGTAAGCCCCTGTATGCCGCTAAACGCGGTTGATATAAGAGGACTCGATGGAATTACAAGGATGACTATTTTGGAACGGGCGGGAATCGATTCGCGGTCTTCTTTCATGTCGGTAAACGCGGCGGCGGCGGAAGCGGCTCTGTCGTCTATTCCGCTTATCGGGGCGGTGGAAGTTATAAAACATTTTCCAGACACGATAGAAATAATCATTACAAACCGTGTGCCGGTTGCGGCGGCGGCGGTGGATATAGACAGCAGAACACTCCCCGTTTTTTTTGATAAAAACGGGGTGCTGTTTCAGATAGGGGGGCGCGACGGACGCGCCCTGTACGACGCGCTGCCAATATTGTCAGGGCTGGCGTTTGAAAACGTAACAACCGGCCTGCGCCTGCCTGAATTCTTGCTGCCGCTTTTCGGTGAAATGGAAACCTTGCGTGTAAATACCCCTGAATTACTTTCAACAATTTCCGAAATTCATATTAGCAAGAAAAAATATGACGCTTACGAATTGACAGTATATCCGGTGTATAATCCGGTGAAGATACATATAGGCCAGCATATAAACGAAGATAACCTGCGTTATATGCTGCTCTTGCTGGATGTGCTTAACGAAAAAGGGATGGCGCTTGGCGAACTTGATTTTAGAACCGGCACCGCGTCGTATAAGGTTAGGGAAACTTTAGATGGCCAAGAATAATATAGTTGTGGGGCTTGACATAGGCACGACTACGGTACGCGCTATAATCGCGGAACGTGATCCGTTAGGGAATTTCTCTATAACCGGAGTGGGGCAGAGCCCGTCGACCGGGCTTCGCAAGGGCGTTGTCGTAAACATCGAGGCGACGCTGCGCTCCATAGCTGTTGCTATGGAGGCGGCGGAGGATATGAGCCGGCAGATAGCGCGTGAATGTTGGATAGGCATAGGCGGCAATCATGTGGAAGGCGTTATTTCCCGCGGCGTGGTGGCTGTGAAAGGGAATAACCGCGACCATAGCGAAATAAGCGAAGACGATTTGGAACACGTGCGGTATATAGCCTGCTCGTTCAAGCTGCCCATGGACAGGACGACGATTGAGGTCATACCGCAGACATACATTGTCGACGGTCAAGCGGGTATAAGAGACCCGCTGCACATGATAGGGATGCGGCTTGAAAGCGAAGTGCTGATAATCACCTGTTCGCAGACAAGCGAACAGAATTTGGTAAAATGCGTGAACCGCGCCGGTTTTACAGTAAACGGCGCGATTTTGCAAACACTAGCCGCCGGACGCGCCGTTTTAACGGAGGAAGAAAAAGAGATGGGCGCCGCGCTGCTTGATTTGGGCGGCGGAACATCGAACATTCTGGCTTACCAGCAAGGAGCGGCGTTTTTTACATCTTCTATACCGGCGGGCGGGAATCAGGTAACAAACGATATATCCATCGTAAAAAACATAGCGTTCGACGCCGCCGAAAAGATCAAGATAGAGGCGGGCTGTTGCTGGGAGCCGTTTCTTGAAGGCATAGACGACTCTATCATAGTACCGGGGATGGGCGGGCGGCCTCCGATTCTTATACCGCGGTCCCAGATTTTGCAGATAGTAAAGCCGCGCATGGTGGAGATATTCCAGCTTGTTAAGGCAAAAATAGAGGAAGTCAGACCGTTGCGGACACTTGGCGGAGGCATAGTGCTTACAGGCGGGGGCGCGAATTTGGCGGGCGTGGCCGAGCTTGCCGCCGAGGTTTTCAATAAACCGGTGCGCATTGGCAACCCGCTGCCCGCCGGCGGACTGGTTGACGAGTACCGGAATCCTGTTTACGCGACAGCGGTGGGACTCGTGCTGGAAGGAAACGACCGTGAAGGCGGCGTTGACCAGTCCGCCGGCTCGGGTTCGTTTTCGTCGCGTACAGGCGGCGCGGAATGGAATCCGCTTTCTGTTTTTGGCAAGATTGGCGGTTGGATTAAACGGGAGTTTTTTTGAATGAAACGAGCGCGACAGAGGCGTGTAAAAACTACTGCGGTTTGGGAAATCAATTTCTGAACCGCAATCGCTGAAAAAATAGCAAAATACGGAGTATTTTGCAGGATTTGTCCGGCGGCCGACAAGCCGCCGGACAAATCCACTTATAGATTTGGGGGGATAATATGAATATCTTGGGAGTTTCTGATGTAGAAATCACGGCGCAGAGCGAGACCGTAATCAAAGTAATCGGCGCAGGCGGCGGCGGTTCTAACGCGATAAACCGCATGATAGACAGCGGTTTGGAGAACGTTCAGTTTATTAGCGCGAATACGGATTTGCAGGCGCTGAACAAAAGCAAAGCCTTGCTTAAACTGCCTATCGGAACGAAACTTACGCGGGGGCTTGGGGCCGGCGGCAAGCCGGAAGTAGGCGAGAGCGCGGCTATGGAAGACCGTGAAATGATAGAAAACGCGCTTCGGGGCGCGGACATGGTTTTCATCACTACCGGTATGGGCGGCGGGACTGGCACCGGCTCGGCTCCGGTTATCGCGGAGATAGCCAAGTCGCTCGGCGCTCTTACTGTAGGCGTTGTAACCATACCTTTCGAGTTTGAAGGCAAGTACAAGATGCGGGTAGCGGAGGAAGGGCTTTCTAAACTGCGCTCCGTTGTGGACGTAATAATCATCATTCCGAATCAGAACGTCTATAAAATCGTTGACCGGCATACACCGATGTCCGAAGCCTTTTTGAAGGTTGACGATGTGCTAAGACAGGGTATTCAAGGAATATCCGATATGATTACCAAACACGGCGAGATAAACATCGATTTCGCGGACGTTAGGGAATTCATGCGCGGGCAGGGCGGCGCTCTAATAGGCATAGGCATAGGATCGGGCGACAACCGCGCGGTTGACGCGGCGAAGACCGCGATGAGCAACCCCATGCTTGAAGAGTATTCTATCGCGGGCGCTCAAAAAATACTGGTGAACGTGGTAGCGGGTAAAGATTTTTCGCCGCCTGAGCTGCAAGACATTGTAAATACGGTGATGGAATGCGCGGACGAAGACGTGCAGATAAAAACCGGCTGGGTTGTGGACGACTGCGCGGGCGATACTGTCAAAGTTACGGTTGTCGCCACCGGTTTTGAAAGCCCGTCCGTTAAGAAAATGAAAGACGCAAAACGCGAGGAGGATGAAACGTCTCAGGCTAAACGCGGAGATTTTTTGTTCGATGATGAATGGGAACGCATACGCGGCGGCGCGGGAATGAAACAGCCGCTTCCCATTCATGGCGACGATCTTGATGTGCCTACAATTATGCGGCGCGGAAACGTGAGCGTGTTTGAAAGCTACGGCGCGTATAAACAGCAAGGCGCTTAATGAGGGCCGGAGAAAAGCAATGTCCAAGAAACAGGCGCTTATTGAAAGTTACCGCTCAAGACTTGCCGGCGTAGAACGTTTGTCGCGGCTTTCCGTGAAAACATATCTTGGGGAAATAGAGCGGCTGTTCAAATATGAGGGGGAGGGCGCGGAACTAGCGGACACCGCGCTGCTCACACAGTACCTTAGCAAGCGGACTGCTAGCGACAATATAGACGCGCGCTCCACGGCTAAGGCCATAGCCGCCCTGCGCTCATTCTACCGCTTCCTTATTGATGAAGGGCGGCGGGAAGACAACCCGGCTTTGCTGCTGGAGGTTCCCAAACGCGAGCGGAAACTGCCGGATGTGGTTTCCGGCGAAATAGTAGACGCGCTGCTCGAATCGATAAAAACGGACACGCCCTTGGGACTGCGGGACAAGGCTCTGTTTGAGCTGCTATACTCGTCCGGGCTGCGTGTTTCAGAGGCCGTTGGACTCGATGTTGACGACTGTTTTTTTAACGAGGCTGTAATAAGAGTTACCGGCAAGGGGAACAAGGAGCGGCTTGTGCCGTTCGGCTCCAGAGCGGAGACAGCGCTGCGCGACTACCTGAACAATGGGCGGCCGGTCCTATTAAAAGCCATGCGCAAGGCCAACGCGCTTTTTTTGAGCCGCAACGGATGCAGGCTTGGCAGGAAAGGAATTTGGAAGAATTACGCCGCGGCGGCCTCGAAAAACGGCGCAAGCTCCAAATTACACAACCTAAGGCATAGCTTTGCCACCGAACTCCTTGCGGGCGGCGCCGATTTGCGCTCCGTGCAGGAATTGCTCGGCCACGCGGATATATCCACTACAGAGATATACACCCATGTCGCCGTATCAAGGCTGGAAGAAGCTCATAGAAAGTATATGCCCAAATTAAGGGAAGCTGATGAAAAAAGGCGCGTTTAAGAAAGCATTATGCGGGTTTATAGGTTTTGTACTGATCGTAGGCGGTATTGTATTTATTTTATATTACGATAAAAATAAAGAAAGACTAGATCTGGCGCGCGAGATAGCGAATTACGGTCCGCGAAAGGGTGTGCCGCGCTCGATAGAAGACCTAAAACGGGCTATAGCGGCTTACGAAAAGCTGCAAGAACAACACGTAAAAGACGCGGCTCAGACCGGCGTTTACTGGAAGATTCTGGGGTCCCGTTTTCAGGACAAACAGATGTATTTCGAAGCTATCGAAGCGTTGAAACACGCAATCGAGATAACGCCCAATGACGAAACCCTGCATTACCTTTTGGGACTGAACGCGGCTTACGCGGCTAAATCCGCATACGACTATGGCGGAGAAGGCGCTATCGGCGCGCGCGCGCTGGGCTACTTCAATCTGGCGGAGGCCGCTTACCTGCGGTCAATGGAAATAGAGCCGATGTATAATCAGGCTAGTTTCGCGCTCGCGGTGCTGTACATTTACGAACTTAACCGCCCCGAAGAAGGTATGCGGCAGCTTGTTATATATATGGAAAACCGCTCCGGAGACGCGGGCGCTATGTTTATGATGGCGAGGGCGTCCTATATGCTTGGACGCTACCGCGAGGCGGTGGACTGGTACGACCGCGGGATTCCGCTTGCCAAAGACAATGGGCAAAAGGCGGAGGCGGAGGAGAACAGGAGATATATTCTTGGTCTGATGTGATGGGAAGAGGGTAAAATAATCGAAAGAGGATTGCTTGACTTGATAATTTCGCGTATTCCGGGTATTCGTTCCGGCTCCCGGATCGTTTTATGCGAAAAATTTAACAACGAAAGTGAATTTACCAGTCTAAGCGAGCAGGCGGTGGAAAAAATTTGCGCGGCGGAACACAAAAAAGCGGTCGCGATGCAGCTTTTTGGCGATGAAACGAAAAATTGGAATATGAGCGACATTGTTTCACGCGCCGAAAAAGACGCCGCCCTCATGAAAAGCCGCGGAATACGCTGGACATCTATCGTTGAAAAAAGCTATCCGCCGCTTTTGAGGGAAATTTACGATCCACCCGCCGTATTATTTTACCGCGGAACGCTGCCGCCGCCGGAAACACCGGCAGCAGCCATAATCGGCACTCGCAGACCATGTCCGGCGGCGAATCGCTGGGCTTACACTACGGCGCGGGAGTTAAGCCAGGCGGGAATAGTTGTAGTTTCCGGCATGGCGCTTGGAATTGACGCGATGGCGCACCGCGGATGCGTAGACGCGGCGTCCGCCGCCGGCTTTTACGACTTTTCTTCCGAAGGCGGGACGGAGAGCTCCGGCGCGCCGGCAGCCGCGCCTACTGTCGCCGTACTCGGATCTTCAGTCGATGAAGTGTACCCCGCGACTAACCGGTGTCTGGCGCGGCGGATAGTAGAAACCGGCGGCGTTCTTTTAAGCGAATATCCGCCGGGCACACCGCCGGCAAAATGGCGCTATCCGGCGAGGAACAGAATCATTTCCGGACTTTGCCTCTGCTCCATAGTTGTAGAAGCCGGCGAGAAATCCGGGGCGCTTATAACCGCCGGATTTGCGCTTGAACAGAATAGAGATTTATACGTTGCCGGCGGCGCGACCGCCGTTGGCGCAAACGCCGCCGGAGCGGGCGTCTTTGGCGCGACCGCCGTTGGCGCGAACGCCGCAGGCGCGGGCGTTTTTGACGCGAACGCCAATGACGCGAGCGCCGCAGGCGTGGGCGTCTTTGGCGCGGGCGCTCAGAAGCTTGCGGGCGAGGGCGCTAAAATAGTGCGTAATTCGCGGGATATACTCGCGGAGTTAGCGTCGTAAAGCGCCGTCAGCCGGCATAGAGGAACACATGAGTGTAAAAACAACAAAGACAAAAAAAACAACAAAGAGAAAAACTTTGGTTATCGTGGAATCGCCGGCTAAGGCAAAGACAATCGAAAAATATCTTGGCCCGTCCTACAAAGTAAAGGCTTCAATGGGTCATCTAATCGATCTGCCGAAATCGCGGCTTGCCATTGATGTTGAAAACAACTTCGAGCCGGAGTATATAACCGTGCGCGGACGGGCAAAACTGCTAAAAGAATTGCAGGCGGACGCCAAGAAATCGGACGAAGTGTTGCTTGCGTCGGATAATGACCGTGAAGGCGAAGCAATAGCATGGCATCTTCAAAAAGCCATAGCCGCGAAAAACGGCAGCATACCAATTGCCCGTATCAGCTTTAACGAGATTACGCCGCAGGCGATAAAGGCGGCGGTCGCCGCGCCCACCACAATAGACGACGCGAAGGTAAACGCGCAAAAAGCGCGGCGGGTTCTGGACAGGCTTGTGGGATACAACCTGTCGCCGCTTTTATGGAAAAAGGTCAAGAACGGACTTTCAGCCGGCCGTGTGCAGTCTGTCGCGCTGCGTTTAATATGCGAGCGGGAAAAAGAGATAGAAGCCTTTACTCCGGAGGAATACTGGACGCTGGAGGCGGATTTTAAGACGGGAAAGACGGCTTTTGCCGCCAGCTTGGTCAGTTGGGAGGGCGAAAAAGCGCAACTCCATACGAAGGCGGACGCTCAAAAAATAATCGACGCGATAAAAGACGCTGTATTTACCGTAAGCGGCATAAAGGAGACGGACAAAACACTGCGCCCGCGCCCGCCGTTTACCACATCGCAGCTTCAACAGACGGCGGCGAACAGGCTTAACTTTACCAGCAAGAAAACTATGCAGGTCGCCCAGCAGCTCTACGAAGGCGTAAGCATCGGCGGCGCTCCAATTGGACTCATCACATATATGCGTACTGATTCAGTACGCATATCGCAGGTAGCCCTTGACGAGGTTCGCGACTGGATAGGCGGCAATTATCCCGCCGAACTGCCGGAGAAAGCCGCCGTTTACACTTCCGGCAAGCAGGCGCAGGACGCGCACGAAGCTATACGCCCGACATACGTTAAATACACGCCCGACGACATAAAAGACAAGCTGACACGCGACCAATTCCGCCTGTACTCGATAATTTGGGAACGCTTCGTCGCCAGCCAGATGAAGCCTGCGCAGACTCGCACGTTGAGCGCCGATATAGAGGCTCTTGCCGCGGTGTTCAGAATATCCGGCACCAACATCGTCGAGCAGGGTTACTTTAAGGTTCTGAAGGTCTTAGCCGTGAAAGAAGACAGCGGCAAAACTTTTCCGCCGTTGCAAAAGGACGCTGTAGTTAAACTGGAACGTTTTAATCCCGAACAGCATTTCACGCAGGGGTCGGCGCGTTTTACGGATGCCGGCATAGTTAAAACGCTGGAAGAAAAAGGAATAGGGCGGCCGTCGACATACGCTCCGACAATATCCGTGCTGCTCGACAGGGGGTACGTTACCCGCTCCAACAAACAGCTTGTGCCTTCTGTGCTGGGCAAATTAATCTGCGATATGCTGGTAGAACATTTTGGCGACGTGGTAAACGCGGACTTCACCGCCGGCATGGAGACCGGGCTTGACGAGGTGGAGGGCAGCGCCCGAAGCTGGCCTGACTTGATACGGGATTTCTACGATCCCTTCAAGGTGCGAGTCGAGGAGGTCGGCAAGAAACTGGAGAGTGTAAAAGGCACGCTGGACGAAAAGACGGATCAGGTCTGCGAGAAATGCGGCAGCCCCATGGTAAAGAAATTAGGACGCTACGGCTACTTTCTTGCTTGTTCCGGCTTCCCTGAATGCCGCAACACAAAATCCATACCGCTGGCGAAATGCCCAAAATGCGGCGGCGATATAATAGCCCGGCGCGGCAACGGCAAGAAATTCTACGGCTGCGTAAACTACCCGGAATGTGATTTTCTGACGCGCTTCCCGCCGCTGGTAGACCAAAGCTGCCCGAAATGCGGCTGGTTCATGGTCGAAAAGTACGACAAGCGAAACGGCTCCCACAAAGCCTGCATAAATCCGGATTGCAATTACCTGCATAGCAGCGACTAATATTCCGGCGCCGGCAAAATGCGAAAACAAAAAAAACTGCAAATTTTTGAAATGCCGCCCGCCGCGAAATTCTGCCATGCTTGTAAAAGCAGCGACGGAATCCCAAAAGAAATCTACGAAACGGCGGAAACGGCGCGGCGGCGGGCGGAGCATATAAAAAAAGAACGCGGGATTGCGCTTAAAGCATACTCGTGTCCGTCGGGCTGCGGTTGGCATCTGACAAAAGATATGGAAGCCGGCGAGGATGATTACATCCCCCGCGCGCCTGTCTGCGCTGGTAAGGTTCCTTGGGAATACGATTCGGGTGGGCGCGACTCTGTCGAGAGCGCGGCGCAAAAGGGCGCGGCGGGTGTCCGGCGGAAAGTGGAATATAAAAAACCGATAGTCAAAGTTGAGGGCAAAACTGGTAAGAGTGTTACATTGCGTGGAAGGGTTTCGGAATTAATAAAAAATATAGACATTGAAAAGCTATTCGGGGTCAGTTTGGACAATCCGTTTTCGGCTTATAGCGTGAAAGACTTTGCCGGCGGCGAACACTGCCAAATAACTGTATTTACAGAGGACGGCGCGAATCAAATAAAAAGCTGGACGGCGCTGGTCAAAAAAACAGATGTAACGAAAGGCGATAGTGTAACGGTAACGCTTACCGGGAAGAAAATAAACGGCAAAAAAGTATGGCACTGTGTAGCCATAACAAAAGAAACAGGCAACGGCCCCGCGTCTTCTAAAGCTGAACGCTGATTAAGCATGAAGGCTGCGCATCCGTCCTGTCCGCCTGCTTGTTGCAATGCTGCGCACAAGTTATGCCGCCAAAGAGAATCGAACTCTTGACACAAGGATTTTCAGTCCTTTGCTCTACCAACTGAGCTACAGCGGCGTACCGGGAAGCACCCGATAAAAACATCATGCAGGAACAGAAAAAAAAAGTCAAGGGGGCGCGTTGCCTCATGAAAAATGTTACCGAAAATGGGTCATGCCTCAAATTGAAAATGTTACCCAAAATATAATGAGGACGCTCGAAGGGGGGCGTCTCAATGGGGTTAAATATGAATCAGAAACAAGCGGTAACGCGGGAGTATCTTTCCAAGTATCAAAAAGCTGCGAAAAAAGAAAACTCGTCTATACTCGACGAGCTTACCCCGCCAGCGGGCTTCATATCCGCTCCGCGGCGGCGTCCCGTGAGTCCCCACAACAAGAAGACATGGAGTTTGCGCTCCGCGAAACTCCGAAGCTCAACGCGCTAAAGCGCGTTGAGCCCGCGTTGAGCCGCTTTGCTACTCGCTGACAAAAGGCCAGCGGACGATAACGATACCCGAACCGCCGTTGCCGCCGTCAGATATACCATATACGCCGCCGGCGCCGGAGCCGCCGTCTCCCGTGCCTGCCGCGCCGCTATTTCCGGATTTCGCGCCGTATTGCTCGCCAACATTATATGCGTCCTCCGCGCCGCCGGCGCCGCCGCCGGAGTACCAAGATAGAGTACCGCTAACGGCGGACTGTGTGCCCGCTCCACCGTTGCCGCCGCTTTTCGATACCGTAACAGTCGCGCCAGCCGCCGCCGCTCCGCCGCCGCCGCTTCCGCTGTAATCTTTAGAGGATATATTCCCGCCGTTATTGCCCAGATTCAAAGCTCCGCTAGGAGCAACACCGGGCATTGCCGCGCCGGGTTTCCAATAACCGCCGCCCCCGCCGGAGCCGCCGGTTTTCCCGCCGGAATTGTTCCACGGGCCGCCGAAGTGACCGCCGCCGCCGCCCCCGCCATAAGCGGTAAAGTCGTCTCCAAACGCGGAATCCCCGCCGTTGCCGCCATGCGCGTTACTAGCAAGCTGCGATTTCGCTCCGCCAGCGCCGACTTTGACGTCAAACGTTTTTTTATCCCCTACAGCGTACTTCGGATGATAGATAAAGCCCCCGGCGCCGCCTCCGCCGCCGTGAAGGGCGTCGGTTTCGGCTCCGCCGCCGCCCCCGCCGCCGGCTACAACAAGGACCGCCACCGTGCCGCCCGCCGGTAATTTTTTAAATGTCAGCGCGGAAGAAGTCTGCCCGCCCAGTTGCGTAGCGCCGTCCACTATGAACGTGTGGATTTC
>JAIRZA010000104.1 GCA_031267475.1 Spirochaetaceae bacterium
CTGGAGGGGATAAAACTTGCCAACAAGCTCTATCCCACAATCACGCTGGGTGGTAAAACATACGATGTCGAGCTTGTTGTGTCAGACAATAAATCGGATAAAGTTGAAGCGGCAAACGCCGTCCTGCGCCTTATTACCAATGATAAAGTCCCGGTGATATTAGGTTCTTGGGGCTCTTCTTTGTCGATAGCGGGCGGGGAAATCGCCAAAGACGAGAAAGTTCCGGTAATTGGACTTTCCTGTACGAATCCGCTTGTTACGGCGAGGAACGACTGGTACTTCCGCGTCTGTTTCATCGATCCATTTCAAGGAACGGTGATGGCTAACTATGCGTACAACGATATTGGCGCTAAAAACGCTGTCATTGTGCGGGAAATTTCCAGTGATTATTCCGTGGGACTCGCTCAATACTTTGCCGATAAATTTTCCGAATTAACCGGCAATCCCGACGCAGTCATCGCCATTGTAGACTACAATACCGGGGATCAAGATTTTTCAGCCCAGCTTACGCAGGTTAAGGCCTTAAATCCCGATGTAATATTCGCTCCCGGTAATTTCACTGAATCCGCCCTTGTCATTCAGCAGGCGCGTAATCTTGGCATAACTACACCGTTTATAGGCGGGGATACTTGGGAAACGACAGAATTTCTGGATGTCGGCGGGGACCGTGTAGAAGATGTTGTATTCTCGTCTTTCTATGATTCGAGTGTTACAGCCGGCGGGATTGCCGAAACATTCTTAACGGAATATGTAAACGACTATAAAAAAGACCCGGCGGCTATAACCGCGCTTGGTTTTGACGGTTATATTTTAGCGCTGGACGCGATACAACGCGCCGGCTCCAGAGATCCGTCCGCCATACGCGACGCGATTGCCGCGACTGAGGGTTTTGAAGGTGTAACGGGACTGATAGCTTTTGATGAAAATGGGGATGCCACAAAACCGGCTTTCATAAAAGAAGTTAAGAACGGCAAATTCGTATTTAAAACCATTGTCGCTCCATAGGGATGACGCTTAATCTATTTTTACAGCATATTTCCAACGCTCTCTCGCTTGGGAGTCTTTATGCGCTCATCGCCATTGGGTATACGATGGTATACGGTATATTGCGGCTTATCAACTTTGCCCATGGCGATGTATTTATGCTGGGCGCTTATATAGCCTTCTACTGCATAACGATTTTTTTGATGCCTTGGTGGGCGGGCTTTATTGTCGCGTTCGGACTTACCGGTATTTTCGGCGTGGCGCTTGAACGCGCCGCGTACCGTCCGCTGCGCTCGTCGCCTAAGATTTCTATAATGATAAGCGCCATTGGCGCTTCGTTTTTGATGGAAAACCTTGCCATCGTTATTTTTGGCGGCCGCCCAAAAGGTTTTCCTGTTCCTGACATATTTGACCATTCAGCGCAGTTCGGTCCGGTTAGCGTTTCGGTGGTAAGTCTGGTAATACCGGTTTTGACGGCGGTTATTCTTGTGATGTTGCTGCTAATCGTGCACAAAACAAAAACCGGAATGGCTATGCGCGCTCTTTCGACCGACATCGCCGCCGCTAAATTGATGGCGATAGATGTGAACAAAATTGTTTCGTTTACATTTGGAACTGGCTCCGTGCTTGCGGCTGTAGGCGGGGTCATGTGGGCTATCAAGTATCCGCAGCTAAATCCGACTATGGGAATGATGCCCGGCTTGAAATGTTTTATCGCCGCCGTTATTGGCGGTATAGGCAACATTTCGGGCGCGGTGCTCGGCGGTATATTGCTTGGTTTTATAGAGATTATGACGATAGCTTTTCTTCCAACATTGACAGGATACCGGGACGCGTTCGCCTTTATCCTTTTAATCATCGTGTTGATGTTTAAGCCGTCCGGACTTTTGGGCAAACATCAAGTTGAAAAAGTATGAAACGAGCGGCGAATTGAAAAGCGCGGGAATGAAAATGGATAAAAAAACAGTGTATAAATTGACTATTGCCGCAATTATAATTTTTTTGGCGTTTATTGCGGCTGCCAACACGTTTTTTAGCCCTTTGATACTGCGCATATTCAACTTGGGCGGCATATATATTATTCTTGCCTTGTCGCTTAATTTGCTAAACGGGTTTACCGGACTTTTTTCACTCGGTCATTCCGGTTTCATGGCTATTGGCGCGTATGTCAGCGCTCTTTTAACAATGTCCCCTTCGCAGAAGGCTATGAATTTTTTTTTGAAACCCATCGCGCCGTTTCTTGCTAATATCGAAATCCCGTTCATTCCCGCGTTAATTCTGGCAGGCTCGGTTGCGGCGCTGGCCGGCTTTTTGATTGGACTTCCGGTGCTGCGGCTGCGCGATGATTATCTTGCCATCGCTACGCTTGGTTTTTCTGAAATAATTCGTGTTGTATTAACAAATATGCAGTCTATAACGAATGGAGCGCTTGGACTAAAGGGGCTGCCGAAGTATTCAACGACGTATATGATATGGGCGCTCGTCATATTGACGGTATTTTTTATGACGGCTTTGATACACTCCTCTTATGGGCGAAAATTCATGGCGATACGCGATAATGAGATTGCGGCGCAGGCGATGGGTGTGAATGTCGCCAAAATGAAGGTTGTCAGTTTTACTATTTCCAGCTTCCTTGCCGGCATAGGCGGCGCTCTGCTTGGGCATTTCATGAACACCATAGATCCGAGAATGTTTACGTTCACTTTGACGTATAACATCATCCTGATTGTTGTATTGGGCGGAAACGGGAGTATAACCGGTTCTTGTATAGCGGCGGTCGCTGTAACTATAGCTATGGAGGCGCTGCGTTTTCTTGACGGCCCGCTAAACTTTATCGTATTCCAAACGCAGGGGCTGCCTGGTCTGCGTATGGTTGTGTTCAGCATGATGTTGTTAATTGTCGTGATATACCGTCAACAAGGGCTTATGGGGAAAAAGGAATTTTCGTGGGACGCGCTGCTCAGTCTGAAGCAGCAGTTTGTTAAAAAGGGAAGGGGCTGAAACTGTGCTTCTTTCAAAAAATGTTACAATGAGGTTTGGCGGGCTTACCGCTGTGGATAATTTTTCGATAAAAGCCGGCGATAACGAAATTGTGGGGCTTATTGGCCCTAACGGCGCTGGCAAAACGACTATTTTCAATGTTATAACTGGTGTTTACGCGCCTACAAGCGGCAGTGTTTTTTTTAACGGTAAAAAAATCTCAGGGAAAGCCCCGCATAAGGTAACAGAGGCTGGCTTGGCCAGAACATTCCAAAATATCCGGCTGTTTGGCGAGATGACTGTGCTTGAAAATATCATGGTGGCGGCAAATTTGCATGATCATTCATCGCTGGCCGCCGCGGTGCTTCGTCTGCCCGGGTATTTGGCGGGCGAAAAAAAATCGCGTGAATTTGCGCTTGCCCTTTTGGACGCGACTGGTTTAAGCGGCAGCGCAAATGATTGCGCTGTATCGCTGCCTTACGGCAAGCAGCGCCGGCTTGAAATAGCCCGCGCTCTTGCGACAAAGCCGAAGCTGCTTTTGCTTGACGAGCCTGCCGCGGGTATGAATCCGCAAGAATCCCTCGATTTGATGAATTTTATTTTGAATGTACGCGAAAAATATAATGTGGCTATCCTTTTGATAGAACATCATATGCAGGTGGTTATGGGTGTTTGCGAGCGGCTTTATGTGCTTGAATATGGTGTTACTATCGCGGAGGGGACTCCGCAGGAAATACAAAAAAATGAAAAAGTGATAGACGCTTATTTGGGCGTTGGTAATTAGAGGCGATAAGTGCTTGTTACGAAAAATTTATCGGTGTTTTACGGCGGAATTCACGCGCTGCGCGGTGTTGATATTAGCGTTGACGAGGGTAAAATTATCACGCTTATCGGCGCTAACGGCGCTGGTAAAAGCACTATGCTAAATAGTATTGCGGGTTTGGTAAAAAGCTCCGGCGCGATTATTTGGAATGGTGAAAATATAAGCGGGCGCGATACGAAGGATATTGTCGCGTCGGGCTTGGTTCTTGTGCCGGAGGGTCGTCATGTTTTTCCAAATCTTACTGTTGACGAAAACTTGAGGCTGGGCGCGTATTTCCGCAAGGATAAAGCGGGTGTAAAACGGGATAGGGAGCGTTGTTTTAGGCTGTTTCCCCGTCTTAAAGAGCGTATTCATCAGAACGCCGGCACATTGTCCGGCGGCGAGCAGCAAATGCTGGCGGTGGGGCGAGGGCTGATGGCGGATCCGCGTCTTCTTATGCTGGACGAGCCTTCTCTTGGGCTCGCGCCTCTTGTTTCAAAAATGATTTTTGATATTATTCGTGAAATAAACGAAAATGGAACGACTGTTTTGCTGATTGAACAAAACGCGCGCGCCGCTCTTGAAATCGCGGATTACGGATATGTGCTGGAAACCGGCGAGTTGACGATGCACGACACTGGCAAGGCGCTGCTTAATGACGGGCGTGTGCGCGGGGCTTATCTTGGCGAGGGTTAAAATGAGATATGCGCTGGCGGCGCTGTTTTTCTTGTTGTTGATGCTGTTGTCCGCCTGCGCTGAATTGGGGGGCGGCGGCGCGGCTGTTCTGTTGACGGACAGGCCGGAGTTTGCGTTTTATGCGGAGCAATTTAATATTAGTCAAAATAAATATAAAATCGAGGTGATATATCAAAACAATATTGCTGATGATTTTTACAATTCAAAGAGGCCGCCGGATATTATTGCCGGTAGTTGGCTAAAAAGCGCCGCGACGCTTAAGCATTGGCAGGGGCTGGATTTTCTTTTTAGAAAAAACGCGGGGCTTGAAAAGAAATTTTATCCGTCGTTGCTTGCTTTGGGTAGTTTCAATAAAAAACAATACTTGCTGCCGGTTTCGTTCAATCTGCCTATAATCATTTTCCTAAAAAATAATGATTTGCCGGTGTCAAATTTGTTTACGATAGAATTGGATGAAATTAAAGCGCTTGGAAAAATTTTTAATGAAGAGAGAAATAATGTTTTTTCACGGATTGGTTTTTCGCCGTTGTGGAATAATGATTTTCTTTTTGAAATCGCGGTGATTTTTAACGCTGCTTTCAAAGAGGGCAGTCCGCTGGACTGGAATCCGGAAGCGCTGGATAAGGCTATTGCTTACGCGCGTGAATGGATTGATGAATCGAATGGCGGTGTTAAGGCGGAGGATGAATTCTTCTTTAAATATTTTTTTGACCCCACGCCAAAGCTGGTGATTAACTCTCGTATATTATTTGCGTATATGAATAGTTCGGATTTTTTTACGATGACGGACGAAACGCATGGTTTGTTGGATTTTCGTATTTTGTCCGGCGGCGGTCTTGCGCCGGTTTCGGAAAACGCTGTATATTACGGGCTTTATAAAAGGGGCGGGGCGCAAAACGCGGCTCGAGCGTTTACTGTTTGGTTTTTTAACGAGGATACTCAGATGTTGCTGCTTCAAAAAAGTAATGAAAACCATCTTTCTGATACTATTTTTGGTATTGCTAATGGTTTCTCGGCCATGCACACGGTTAATGAAACTATTTTCCCGTTATACTATCCTGCTCTTTCGGGGCATATGCCGCCCGCCAACCTGCTTGCCGCGCCGAATATACTGCCAAAAAACTGGATTGGTATTAAAGAGCGTGTTGTTATTCCGTATTTACGCGACGCCTGCCGTATGGACGACGCGCCGCCGTTAAAACAGCGCCTTGGCGACTGGCTTCGTGTGCATAACGGCTCTTTTACAAATTAGACCGGACGAAAGCCCTACACGCCCCCCCCCCCCACCACCACCACCATGCGGAGACCGCAGTTGATGTGTATGTCGGGGGGGGGGGGGGATCAAGCTGATTACTCGCTGATGAATTCTATTTTGAACGAGCCGTTTCCATAGGAGGCGGAAGTATCGTTAGTTTTATTATTACTAGTAAAATCACTGTGGATATAATTAGACCCCCCGCCGCCGGCGCCGCTAGCCCCGGCAATATCAGCCCTTATCGCGTTGCCGCCATAGTAGCCGCCGCCCCCGCCGCCGCTGCCTTCCCATGCCGCGACATCGCCGCTGGTGAGCAGCCCGTCCCTTCCGGCTATACCCTGCCCGGTTGGAACGGTGTCGTACCCAACATCCTCATTGCGCGCGTACTCGCCGTACCAATAGTCAGTATTAGTCGACTTAACCCTGTTATAGTCTTTGGCTGTGATGTTAGCATACGGCGTTTTAAGAGCCGAACCAAGATTGTATGATTTCTCTTTTGTGGTTCTTGGCCCGACGCGGCGGGCGGGAATCGCTCCTGTTTCCGCTGCTCTGTCGTTTTCGCCGCTTCCGGCGTTGCCGCCCGGCAGGGTTGACCGTCCTGCGTCACCCGTATTCCCAATTGAAGGAATAGACCCTGCTCCGCCGCCGCCGCCGGCTACAAGCCGCAGGTCGCCGGCGCGAGTTAGAGCGCCGAGTTCTCCTTTTGCGCCGGGCGCTTTGAGGGCGGCGCCGCCCTCTGCCCGGCTGCCGGCGTAGTAAACGTCTGTCGCCCCGCCCCCGCCGGATCCGGGTGTTGATACATAGCCGCTTCTCCCAGTTGGTTTTCCGCCCTGGCCGCCGTTAGGCCAGCCGCCGGGCTGGTTTGCAGTCATCGTCACACTAAGATCACGTATCAGATCGTCGCCTTTGTCGTTCAATACCGCCATGCCTTTGCCTTCGGTTCCTATGCGGATTTTTAGCACGTCGCCCGCAGCAAATTGCTTTTGCGCCACAACATAGCCGCCCTTGCCGCCGAATTCCATTTTCCCGGACTGCGACCACGCATGGCCGCCGTTGGCGCCGCTTATCGTGATTTTGTATACGCCGGCGTCTACTATCGTTACCGATTTCCAATCCTTGTCGCGCTCCTCCCGCGACGACAGTGTAATGACGCTTGAAACATACGCGCCAATTTCTGCGGCTTTAGCTGTGTCAATCGCCTCTTGCAGCTTTTGCCCCGCCTTTACGATTTCATCTTTGTCGTACACGATGTATGTTATTGTCGTAATAAGCGGCTTTAAGTTGCCATACTCATCTGTTATATATTCTCCACTCTCCGCATCCCGCTCAAAATCGTCTAACTCAACATATATTGTAAGCTCCTCCCCGGCTAGAGCCGCCTGCGCCGCTTTCACGGCTTCGTCCAATGTTACCGCGTCAGAGCCTGCCTCCGGCGGTTTTCCTACCAAGGGGTCGTCTGTATCGTAAGGCTTTTCACCGGATGTGTTACCGTCCGTGTTGTTTAGCTGGTTCTGGACATTGATAATCAAGTCTTCTACCTTGTTTATCGCCGCCGCCGTATCTTTGTCCACTTCGAATACCGCCTCTACCGTTACATAGGCGGTGCTGCTGGCTTTAAGCAGAGCGCTTGCGGGAAATTCAAGGGCGTCCCCGTCTTTGAGTTCATATGTAAGTGTATACGAAATGTCCACCGGATTTATCGCGGTTTTTACCGCTGGTCCTTCGGCTCCGGAAAGCGCGGCGTTAATCTTGCTTATTTCCCAGTTGGTAAATATTTGGCCTATTTTTGACGGGGTTTTAATGCTTGCTATTTGGGTGATATTCAGGGAGTATGTTACAGAAAAACCGGTAATCGTGTATTCCGGGTTAGGTTCAGGCGCGTCGTCCGCGAGGTCACCTTTTAAGGGTGATAAAAAGTTATTTCCGGCTGGTTCAGTTAGGCTAGGGTCTGATTGTTCTGTAGGTATTGCTGAGGTTTCATCCCCCCCCCCCCCCGTTTCGACATATATTTACCAGAGTCTTTTACGAAGTCGTACTCGCCGGTTGTCGTGAAAGCCGCAAGCCATTCTTCCTTGCTGTTAATGTTTTCATCGGCAAAGGTTATTACCGGCTCGCCCGTTGTGCGGAAAAAGTCGAATTTTTGCGCCGGATAGTCCGACCCGCCGGCGTTAAACTGGACGAACACGCTGTTTGCCTGCGTTTCGTTTATTCCCTGTATAAAGCCTGCTATGTCTTCGCCGGCTTCTCCGCAGGACATTGCCAGCCCAAGCAGCGCCGCTGTAAGGGCGGCGTAAAGTTTCTTTGTCATAATCGAGCCTCCTGATGACTCTTGTTGAATTATACCGCGCTACTCGCGGCAGGGAACGCACTGCGAACCCGCGCTAAGTGTACATAAAAAACTGATTTTGGAAAAGGGCTCGCGTTGCCTCATGAAAAATGTTACCGAAAATGGGTCATGCCTCAAATTGAAAATGTTACCCAAAATATAATAAGGACGCTCGAAGGAGGGCGTCCGGATGGGGTTAAACATGAATCAGAAACAGGCGGTAACACGGGAATAC
>JAIRZA010000105.1 GCA_031267475.1 Spirochaetaceae bacterium
TTTGACGGATTTTCCGGATCGACAAGAGTCAGCCAGGCCTACGCGAAAAGCGGATATAAAGTATACGCAAATGATATTGCGCCGTATACAAAAGTTTTTAATACAGCCTTCCTGTTAAATACCGCCCGCCCCAAAACGTATCAATATTTAATCGACCACCTTAATTCGCTAAAACCCGTTGACGGCTGGTTCACGGAGCATTACGGCGGCGAAGGAGAATATAAAACCTCCAGTAACAGAGACGGATTAAAAAAACCATGGCAGAAAAAAAATACACGCAAATTGGACGCTGTACGAGAGGAAATAGACAAACTAAACCTTGACGAAATTACAAAGGCTGTCGCAATTACAAGTTTAATTCTCGCGCTTGATAAAGTTGACAGCACGCTGGGGCACTATGCGTCATACTTAAATGAATGGTCGCCCCGTTCCTATAACGATATGAAATTAGAAGTTCCGGATTTATGGATAAACAAAAACAAAAATGTAGTGATGAATCAGGATGTTTTTGAAGCGATGAAAAAGCTGCCGGTTGATATTAGTATAGCTTATTTTGATCCGCCTTATGGTTCGAACAATGAAAAAATGCCGCCGTCGCGCGTCCGCTACGCATCGTATTATCATATCTGGACAACGATATGTTTGAACGATAAACCGGAAATTTTTGGTAAAGCCAAACGAAGAGCCGATACATCCGACGCAATAGCGGGTTCTGTTTTTGAAGAATTTAGAAAAAGCGCGTCGGGTAAATTTATTGTTGTTGAAGCGATAGAAAGGCTTATTAAACATACCCCGGCTAATTATATTATTTTGTCATATAGTTCAGGCGGCAGAGCGACAGCGATAGAATTAAATGAGATTCTTGCCAGTTATGGCAAAATTATTGAAATAGAAAAAATAAATTACAAAAAGAATGTTATGGCTGATATGAAGTGGACGCGCGACTGGGTCAAAGAAATAGATGAAAATAATTTTGAGTATTTATTTTTGATGAAAAAGGGATAGGGGGATTTAGAGCGAAAGTTGTTGAACAACTCTAATAGATAATTGGTTATGCAATTGTACGATGCTAAAATATTTTGCGGCAAATATAGAATTTGCCGCATATAAATATTAAAAACATTCCGCCGGCTGGACGGCGGAGCGCCGCTGATAAAGGCCGCCCCGCCGCTATCAGCGTAAACATCTTCGCAAAGATACGGATTAAAATTTTGCTATCGGGACAAAAGTTTCAGCTTTCAGCGCCGCGCCGCCGACAAGAGCGCCGTCGATGTTTTCTTTCGCCATCAACGCCGCGACATTGTCCGGTTTTACCGACCCGCCGTACTGAATAATGATTTTCCCCGCCGCGTCCGCGCCGTAGAGTTCGCTGATTACTTTACGAATATAGGCGTGTATAGCGTCAGCGTCTTCCGGCGTGGCGGTTTTACCTGTGCCTATAGCCCAAACCGGCTCGTAAGCTATCGTAATGCGCGAAATATCCGCCGCGCCGACATCTTTCAGTCCTTCCACTGTTTGGCGTTTGCAGACGGCTTCGGCCTTGCCCGCCTCACGTTCTTCAAGTAGTTCGCCCACGCAAAGAATCACATCAAAACCATGTTTTAGCGCAAGCCGAACCTTGCGGTTGATAAGCTCGTCGTCTTCTTTGTAAATATGGCGGCGCTCGCTGTGTCCCAGTATTATTGTTTGGACGCCTACATCTTTGAGCTGAAGCACGGATACTTCGCCGGTATGCGCCCCCTGTTCCTCCGCCGCGCAATTTTGCGCTCCCAAAATAATATTGCTGCCTTTAATGACAGCGAACACGGTCTCGAGCGAGGTAAAACTTGGCGCTACAAGATATTTGTGCTTGCCGTTTTTTAAGGCCGCGACAAGCTCCAGCGACAAAGAAGCGGCTTCCGCTCTTGTCTTATGCATTTTCCAATTTCCCGCAATAAAATAATTTCTTGCCATTTTCTTCCCCTATAAAATAGAATTATAATAACCTGATTGGGTTATTTCGTTATTTTTCATATTCTTTCTTTTGCAAGTTCAACGGCGCGTTCGATCATCTTTGCAAGCGGAAGTCCGTCTAAACCGGCCAATGTTAGGTGCTCGTTTTGCAGCGGCAGCAAGATGCGCTCGCCCGGCGCGGCTAGGATAGCCTCCGCCATGGAGCGGGTAATTTCGCCCATCATGCTGTTTCCAACGATTATGCCTATGGGTCCTATGATAAGGTCGCCCAGACGTACTGAGTTGCGTATCGCGTTTTCGCCGGCTGCGCCGCGGTGCGCTCCCGCCTTAACCATGCGTTCAACGGCGACGGCGTTTGTGCCAAGCGCTATGATTTCTACATCCTGAGTAAAGGCTTCGCGCAGTTTGCTTACAAGTTGAATTCCTATGCCGCCGCCCATGCCGTCTACAACAACGATTGTCTTACACGGGGGCTTTGTCTTCATTGGGTCAGCCTATGTCCGCGCGTGATTTTATTACACGGGAGATGAGTCCGTAGCTTACCGCCTCGTCCGCGGTCATCCAGTAATCGCGGTCTGTATCTTTTTCAACTTGAGCCGGAGCCTGCCCGGTTTCGTCCGCTATTAACACATTTATTTTTCCGCGCAGTTTTTCCAGCTCGCGGGCGTGGATTTCAATGTCGGTAGCAACGCCGCGTATGCCGGACAGCGGCTGATGTATCAGGTAGTGGCTGTTCGGTAGTCCAACGCGCCGCTCTTTAGGCGCCGCCAGTAGTAAAATCGCCGCCGCGCTTGCTACAAGTCCCATGCCGATGGTCCATACTGGCGGTTTTACAAAGCGTATCATGTCGAAAATAGCGAAGCCGGCGTCCGCGTCCCCGCCGGGCGAATCGATGAAGAGCCGGATGGGGTCGTCGCCTGAGTTTTCAAGTAATAATAATTGGCGGATGGTTCGTTCCGCTAAATCTTTTTTGATTTCTCCGGACAGCAAAATGGTGCGCGTTTTCAACATTTTATCGGCAAGGGTATCCGGCGCGTCTTTCTTGGCGTCTTCTTTTTCATCGCAGTCTTCATCACACTCGCCGTGTACTCGCGCTATTGTGTTTACACGCGCATATACCGCGTCAAAGCTGTTTGTTCTAATCATTCTTGGATTATAAAAAGAACCGCCCTGCTTTTTCAAGTGGTCGCGTTGCCTCATGAAAAATGTTACCGAAAATTGGTCATGCCTCAAATTGATATGTCAACTTGTTGACACGTCAACTTGTTGACACTGTTACCCAAAATATAATAAGGACGCTCGAAGGAGGGCGTCCGGATGGGGTTAAACATGAATCAGAAACAGGCGGTAACACGGGAATAC
>JAIRZA010000120.1 GCA_031267475.1 Spirochaetaceae bacterium
TATTACTAATAGGCGAAGGCGTAATCGGCATAATAATAGGCTTTTTAATGACAATCATTTTTGCCGCAGCCTCAAGCGCCGGACAATTTTTCTCATTACAAATGGGCTTCGGCGCGTCAGAAACATTCGACCCATTAGCGCAAATAGAAAACCCACTACTAGGACAATACCTAAACATAGTAGCCATGCTCACCTTCATTTTAATAGGCGGAATGCAAACCATGTTTTTAGGCGGATTCGCCGCCTCGGTAAAATCACTCAACATAATAGAACTAGTAAACGGACGCGAGAACATCATCCTGACACTCACAGGCGGACTCAGCCGCCTATTCATCGACGCAATCGTAATAAGCATGCCCATACTAGGAACACTACTCCTAACATCACTAGCCACCGGACTAATCTCGAAAGCCGCGCCGCAGATCAACATACTTTCCGAAGGCTTCCCAATATCAATAAGCGTAGCCTTCCTACTAATCATGGCAACCCTCCCCTTCATGGTCGAGGCGCTGTCACGCATTTTAGAAAGCGGCTTCCGCTCCCTGCAAGACATATACATACAAGTAGGAGGCGGCATCAATGAGTGAAGCAGAATTTTGGACAACAAACAAAACCCGCACACACCAATTTGACAAACTAAAACCATACCACATCGACCTACAGTGGTTTGCGGCGGAAGACGAAGGCCGAACCGAAGAACCAACCGAGACCAAACTAAAAAAGGCGCGAGAAGACGAAGGCCGCGTTGCAAAAAGCCAAGACCTCGTCGCAGCCATAGGACTACTACTACCCGCGCTGGCAATACTATTTTTATCACCCTATCTACTACGCAACTGCGTTGAAATGATACGCTTTTTCTTTTTACGAGCAGTAGAACTCGATCCAACCAAAGACAGAATAATCTTTGGAGTGTTTTTATCCTACTTCACGCGCCTAATACTACCATTGTTAGGCGTAGCACTCGCCGCCGCCCTATTTTCCAACATAATCCAAGTAGGCTTTGTATTCACAACAAAACCACTAGGATTTAAATTTGAACGCATAATCCCAAATTTCGGCGCGTACTTCAAAAAAACACTATTTTCTACAAACAGCCTGTTTAACTTTTTCAAATCCATCACCAAAATGGCAATCGTAGGCGGCGTAGCATTCTTTCTAATACGCTCTGACATAGAAAAACTCGCCAATCTACAGACCGCAGAACTATATTTATCAATCACAACAATAGCAGGCCTGGCAATACGAATGTTAATCTTTACCGCGCTGCTGCTGCTATTATTATCAATACCCGATTATATGTTTCAACGCGCGCAATTCCGCGAATCCCTAAAAATGTCGAAACAAGAAATAATCGAAGAACGCAAACAAGACGAAGGCGACCCGCGCATCAAACAAAGACTCCGCCGGCGCATGAGAGAATTACTAGCCGTCAAAATACGCGAAGAACTGCCAAAAGCCGACGTAGTAATAACAAACCCGACCCACTTTGCAGTCGCGCTGCAATACAACCGCAGCCTCGAAGGACCACGCGTACTCGTAAAAGGCGAAGACGAACTAGCGTTGCGCATCAAACACCTAGCCGCGGAACTACACATACCAGTCGTCGAAAACAAACCACTAGCCCGCGCCCTATACGCCGAAGTTGAAGCAGGCGATTACGTCCCAATCAAGTATTGGGCCGTAGTCGCGGAAATATTAAAGCGCGTCAAAACAATGGACGAATACAGGAGACTAGCCGGCTTGTAACACTATTAACCACTTAAAAAAGAACATTTATGAACTAGACGGCTCCAAAACCCAGCATTTTGGAACCACAACAACCTTAAATAGATTTGGGAGGATTTATGGCTGACGCAGCACTAACAACACCGCGCGGAATAGCGGCGGCAATTGGAAACAAAGGCGACATCTTTATCGCGGCAGGAGTAGTCGCCGTCGTGATGATGATGATCATCCCCATTCCAACCTTTATTTTAGACAGCCTGATGGCAATAAACCTGATAATGGGATTACTAGTCCTATTAATCGTGTTGTACACAAAAAAAGCAACCGATTTTAGCGTGTTTCCCACAATGCTGCTAGTATTAACAGTATTCGGACTAGCGCTGAACGTATCATCAACACGCCTCATTCTGGCAAAAGGCGAAGATTTTGACGGCAGAATGATACGCGCTTTTTCAACCTTCGTAGTAGGCTCAGGCGGGACAGAAGGACTTGTAATCGGCTTTGTAATATTCATCGTATTAATAGCCGTGCAAGTTGTCGTCATTACAAAAGGCTCAACACGCATTGCGGAAGTAGCGGCGCGGTTTACACTGGATAAAATGCCGGCAAAACAAATGGCAGTAGAATCAGAGTTCAATTCAGGAGCAATCACAGAAGAAGAGATGAAACGCCGCAAGGACGAAATAGAGCAAGAATCCAGCTTTTACGGCGCTATGGACGGCGCAAGCAAGTTTATCTCCGGCAACGTCAAAATAGGCATATTCATCACCGCCGTAAACATCATCGCCGGCATCATAATCGGGACAGCGCTGCACGGCGAGTCTTTAGGACAGGCAGTCAGCACATACATATCATTCTCCATAGGAGACGGACTTTTAAGCCAATTCCCAAGCCTGCTCATCTCGACAGCGACAGGCATCATCGTAACCCGCTCCGTCTCTACCGGCACATTCGCCGACGACATTTCTACAGAATTCACACGACAACCCCGCATCTATATCATAGGCGCGGCAGTGCTGATGATTTTAGCGCTCATACCGGGCTTCCCGTGGTATGTATTAGTCCCAATGTCCTTTTTACTCGGCTTTTTCGCCTTTCACCTAAGCTCCAAGCAAAAACACCCACAACCCACAGCCGCCGCCGCAGCAGCCGAATTAGCGGCAAAGAAACAAAAAGAAGATTCCGGCGAAATCCCGCCAATTGTACCACTCGATCCACTTTCACTCGAACTAGGATACGGACTCGTACCACTCGTTGATAAAGACAAAGGCGCGGAACTACTAGAGCGCGTACAACGCCTCCGCCGGGAATCGGCGCTTGATTTAGGACTAGTAATCCCAAAAATAAGAATCATTGACAACATGGCGCTCGATCCAGCGGAATACTGCCTCAAAATAAAAGGAGCGGAAGTCGGACGCGGCAGAATACGCATGGGACATTACCTCTGCATCAACCCAGGCGGCGCGCGCGACAACATACCCGGAGAGCGCACCATAGACCCGGCATTCGGACTACCCGCAATATGGGTAGACGAAGAACACCGCGACGAGGCGGAAAGAGCAGGCTATACAGTAATCGACCCGCCGTCCATCATAGCGACTCACCTAACAGAGATAATCAAGACACACGCGGCGGAAATCCTTGGAAGACAAGATACACAACGCATACTCGACGACATCAAGAAAGATTATCCGGCAGTCGTGGAAGACGCGCAAAGAAACCTTAACCTAGGCGAAATACAGAAAGTGCTGCAAGCGCTGTTGGGCGAACAAGTTTCCATCCGCAACATGGTTACAATACTAGAAACACTTGCCGATTTTGCGCCAATATCAAAAGATGTCCAATTCCTTACCGAAAAGGCGCGACAAGCATTAGGACGACAAATCTGCCTGCAATACGCCGACGAAGACCGCAAACTCCGCGTCCTTACGATAGAACATAAATTTGAGCAAAAAATCGTTGACAGCGCCGTGCAGACCACTTCCGGAAAAATCTGCGCGATGGATCCAGCCACACACGCCGCATGGATAAAAGGATTATCCTCCGCCATTACATCCGTCCGCGCGCAAGGCTGGTCGCCGCCGATTATACTATGCTCGGAACAAGCGCGGTTTCTTGTAAAACAATCCGCGGAACGCGAACTGCCGGAACTCGTTGTACTGTCTGTCCGTGAAATAACGAATGACATTGATATTGAGCAACTCGGCGAAATCCATGTTGACTAAGAAAGCGCTGGTTTTTGAATTTTCCGCAGGAAAACATTTTCCGGCGGGGAAATAAGAAAAATAACAACGCATAAAAAACCCCCTCCCTTTATAAGGGAGGGGGTTTTTTTTAGCCTTCCGGCGCGAACTGTTTTTTTAACAGAGCGACCGTTTTATTTGTGAGTATGACCAGCGTAGTGGATGTGCCAATTCTCATGCTCGGCGTGTTCGTTGCCCATTAGATGTTCCCATTCCTTCATTACAGGATTCTGCTCAACGCTGTTAAACGTATACTCTTTATCGGCAAGGTACAAACCCTTAGCGCGTTCAGCCTTAGTATCCCAGTTTGCGGAAGGCTGTCCGCCGCCGCCTATACATCCGCCCGGACAAGCCATCACCTCTACAAAGTCGAAGTGTTCGCCGTCCTTAATCCGTTGAATTATCGTGCTGGCGTTAGCAAGACCAGAAACAACAGCCACTTTTAGAACCGTATCGCCCAGTTTTATGTCGGCTGTCTTGATGCCGTTCACCAAAGTCCCGGCTTTAGCGTCAGGCCCCGGAATACCGCGTATGCCCGATTCGGCAATAGCAAGATAATTCTCTGGAGTGTTCAGCTTCAACACATACAGCGCGTAACGCAAAGCCGCCTCCATCACGCCGCCCGAAACACCAAATATGACGGCTGCGCCGGTAGCATTACCCCACTTACCCTCGATCGCCTCCGGCTCGATATTCGCATAATCGATACCAGCTTCCTTTATCATGCGTATAACCTCTTGTGAAGTAAGGACAAAGTCAACATAAGGCTTGCCGTCTTTCTCGAATTCTTTACGAGCCGCCTCGTATTTTTTCGCGGTGCAAGGCATAACCGCCCCGCGCACTACACTCCCGCCCTCTTTGTTGTAGGTGCCGGAATACAACTGCATTGGCGAGCGTGTTGTAGACACATAAGGCATAACTTCGGGGTGATGTTTTTCAACATACGAAACCCAAGCCGGACAACAAGAAGTAAAGAGCGGCCATTCCGGTTTACCTTCAAGCCGTTTAAGCAATTCTGCGGCTTCCTGAATGATAGTCATGTCGGCGGCGGTGTTTGTGTCGTATATTTCGTCAAAACCAATTCGGCGCAACGCGGCGACCAGCTTGCCAAAAGTATTTTCTTCAATCGGGACGCCAAAAGCGTTGCCAACCGCGACACGGACAGCGGGCGCTATCTGCACGGAAACCTTTACATTTTTGTCGTCAATCAACTTCATCACACGCTGGGTTTCGTTCTTTACCGTAAGCGCTCCAGTCGGGCAAACCGCCGCGCATTGACCGCAGCCTACACAAACCGACGAACCCAATTGAGCTTCGCCAACACAAGCCACTTCCATCTCGCTGCCGCGATGAGCAAAGTCAATAGCGCCGACATTCTGAATCTCGTTGCACATACGAATACAACATCCGCAGAGTATGCACTTGCTGGCGTCTTTTGTGATACATGACGATGATGTGTCAAGTTTCGGCTGCGGGCTGAGCTGCGGGTAGCGTACTCCGGTGATTCCAAACCTGTCGGCAAACGCTTGCAGCTTGCAACGCTGACTTTGTTCGCAAGTTGTACAATCGCGGCAATGGTTTGAAAGCAACAACTCAAGAATGTTCCGGCGAAACTTGCGAAGTTTTTCAGTATTCGTCTTTATCACCATGCCGGGTTTAGGCAATAGTGAACAGGATGAATCGAGCGAACTGCGTCCGGTTCTTTTATCAACGATTTCAACCAGACACATACGGCACGCGCCATAAATAGAAAGCTCCGGCGTGTAACAAAAAGCAGGAATATCAATCCCAACTTTTTTTGCGTGTTCCAGAACATTCAGTCCCTTTTCCATCTCAACAGCGATGCCGTCTATCGTTATAAACTGTTTATCGGCCATCTTATTCCTCCTTCACTGCGTTAAATTTACATTTTTCGATACAAGCAAAACACTTGATACATTTAGCTTCGTCAATTACATAGTATGCCTTTTTCTTGCCTTCCAGCACAACATCTTGTTGATAAATAGCATCCGCCGGGCAATTTTTGGCGCAAGCGCCGCATCCTGAGCAGTTTGCGGGATCAATACTAAGATTTTTAAGCTTTTTGCACTCGCCCGATGTGCATTTGTGCTTGTAAATGTGGTCTTCGTATTCATTACGGAAACGTTTCAAGGTGCTCAAGACAGGATTCGGAGCTGTTTTACCAAGTCCGCATAGCGCCGCTTTGGAAACGGTAACGGCAAGCTCGTCTAAAAGCTCTATATCGCCCTCTTTACCAGCGCCGTTTACGATGCGCTCAAGAATTTCCAGCATACGCAATGTCCCTTCGCGGCACGGGACGCATTTTCCGCAGGATTCTTTCTGGGTAAACTTCATAAAGAAACGCGCTATTTCTATCATGCAGTTGGTATCGTCCATAACAACGAGACCGCCGGAGCCTATGATTGCGCCCGCTTTAGGCACCGAATCAAAGTCTAGCGGCATATCCAAGTCGGCTTCGGTAAGGCACCCGCCGGAAGGTCCGCCAATCTGCACCGCTTTGAACTTTCTGTCGTTCTGAACGCCGCCGCCAATATCGTAAATGATTTCGCGGAGTTTTGTTCCCATCGGCACCTCGATAAGACCCGTATTCACGATCTTGCCGGTAAGGGCGAAAGTCTTTGTGCCCGGACTCGACGCGGGGCCTATGCTCTTGTACCATGCGGCCTTCTTGTTGATAATCAGCGGCACATTCGCGTAAGTTTCGACATTGTTCAAAACTGTTGGTTTTTCATACAGTCCGCGCTCCGTAGAACGGTAGCGTTTTACACGCGGCATACCGCGCCGTCCTTCTATAGAACCCATCAGGGCTGAACCTTCACCGCAGACAAAAGCGCCGGCTCCTCGATAGATTATCAGGTTGAAGCTAAAATCGGTCCCCAGTATGTTATCGCCCATAATCCCCATATCCGTAGCCTGCTTTATAGCAATGCGAAGACGGTCAACCGCCCGCGGATATTCAGCGCGTACATAGATATAGCCTTGGCTTGCGCCTATAGCCCTCGCCGCTATCAGCATACCTTCTATCATTTGATGAGGGACGCCTTCCATGACGGACTGATCCATGAACGCGCCCGGATCGCCTTCGTCTCCGTTGCAAACCACATATTTAGGCGAACCCTGCGCTTTCAGCGTATCGCCCCATTTTACTCCGGTTGGGAACCCGGCGCCGCCGCGCCCGCGAAGGTTGCTTTCCGTAACTTCCTTACAAATATCTTCTTGAGTCATGTCAAACAGCGCTTTCTCAAACGCGCTGTAACCGCCGACCGCGATATATTCTTTGATATTTTCCGCGTCAATCTCGCCGCACTGTTCAAGCACGATGCGGGTCTGTTTCTTGTAGAATGGTATCTCGGATTTTTTTAGTATAGGCTTGCCGCTCGCGTCTTTGTATGCGAGTCGCTCGACGGGTTTGCCGCCCTTTATCGTTACCTCGACAATTTCTTCCGCGTCTTCCGGTTTAACCTTCGTGTACAGCCAGCCTTCAGGCTCGACAAGCACAAGAACGCTCTGGTTGCAAAAACCAGGACAGCCGCCTTTTTTTAGACCCACGGGATGTCCGGGCTCTTCTTTCAGTTCTAATGAACACTGGACATTCTTTGCTTTGATGATTTCAGAAATCTTTGCGTACACTTCCAGCGAACCGGACGCAATACAACCATTGCCGGCGCAAACCAATATTTTACGTTTTTCAGCGTCCAGCGCCTTCTTGTATGTGGCTCGCGCTTTTTGTAATGCTTCCCTGCTGTTTAATTTAGACATTTCATCCTCCTATAATTTCGCTTTAAGTTCGTTAAGAATAACAACAACGCCATCCGGAGTTACGTTGGCGTGGACTTTCTCTGGAATACCGCCCGAAACCATTAGCGCGGGCGCAAGACTGCAAGCGCCGAGGCAGGCTACTGTTTGAACAGTGAAGCCGAGGTCGTCGGTGGTTATCTTCTTTTCGGAAAGCCCCAATTCAGAACGCAGGCGTTCTAAATTCGGAAGTGATTTACGGACGTGGCACGCGGTGCCGTCGCACACTTTGATGATAAATTTGCCCTTTGGCTGCAAGGAAAAATTCTCGTAGAACGTCGCTACGCCGTAGACGCGCGCCTCGCTGACATTCAGCTTTTCCGCCACATAGGGGAATGTTTCCGGCGGCAGATAGTTGTACTTTTCCTGTACTCCTTGCAGAATCGGAATGATTGAGCCGGGCTTTGCGCCCCACACCTTAATTACGTCGTCTATGACGCTTAGGTCGATAGCTGTACTCATGAACTTTGTCTCCTTTCAAGGAAATTTTGTTGGATTTAGAGCTAATTTCAGAACCGTTTATTTTGAAATTGGCTCTTGCGGTTTCTTGGGCAACGCCTTGTAAAACCACGTTTTTAAATCGCGGTTTCAAAATCTGATGTCATGAAACCGCCTATTTAGTTTAAGCCTTAAAATAGCACAAGTCAACTTTTTTCGTGTAGATTTATTTTGCGCGCGCTGGTCAATCTACAATATCTCTTGAGCCTGTTCCAAAACCGGTTATTTTGTAACAGGCTCTTGCAGTTTTTCGCCCTATGGGCGCGTCATGATGACGACAAAACTGCGGTTTTCATAGGTTGCTGGACAAGCTTTGCTTGTCTCCCCAAAAACTGAAGT
>JAIRZA010000157.1 GCA_031267475.1 Spirochaetaceae bacterium
TAAACGCGCTCTTGCCGCCTGCTTAGGGGTGCTTTTTTTGCTTGCAAACACCGCGCCGCTTGACGCATATATTGTCAGGTACAAGGAGCAGTTTTACCGTCTTTACCATTTGCACTACATTCAGTACCCCGATGACACAATGGAAAATATCTACTGGCTGGAAAAAGCTCTAACGGCTGATTTTTGCAACCCGCTATACGCGGAAGCTCTGATAGAAAATAAAACTCAGTGGGAAAAGTACCGCTATCTTTTTATGATGCATATTAATCTTAAACTCATAGAGCAGTATATTTTTTTAGGCGACAAGTGGAACAAACGTAATGCCTATTTTTATAACGCGCCTTGGAAAGAACAAAACTTAGATAGTCTTAATACCGCAGAAAAATGCTATCGCACAGCTTTGTACTACTGGAACGGCGCGAAAGAGTGGGCGGAAAAAGCGCGGGATAAACGTTTCTATTTTATCAATTTACAGCGTGTTCAATTCTGGGAAGATGAATCTGTCCGTATGGAAACCGGCAGGCTGGATTATGAAAAAACACTGAACCGCGAACTTGAATTGCTTCAAAAAGTCCGCGAACAGTTCGAAGCAATGAACGACGAAACTTACTAAACGGCTCAACGCGCTCCGCGCGTTGAGCTTCGGAGTTTGCGCGAAGCGCAAACTCCACGCCCTGTTGTTGTAGGGGGCGGCTTACAGTCGCGTATGCCAATCATTTTATCGGAGCGAAGACGCAAAGTGAAGACGGCTTGCGGTATGCCAGCGCGGAGCGCATAGAAGCCCGCTGGCGGGCGCTGGCGGGTTAGAAGGTGTAGCTTAGTTCAAGTTTTATAAAACTATTTTTGTGATATTGGCCAAACTGACCAGTATCAGCGCCGCCGAAAACACCACCCGAAAACTCAACCTGAACAGCGTCCCTATTCCAGATAACCGCCGGCACAACAAAGAAATCACCATCCTCAACACCCCATATCGCGGCAAGACGCGCTTCAAGCTCATCCCGCAAAAATTTTTTCGAAAGAATAGCCGTAACCTGCGTAAAAGTTACATCCGCATCCGCCTCCATATCCAACATAGGATCCTCGCCTATCTCATCATACAAAAGACGCACCGTTTCGTTACATTGAAGATTAACATTAACCCCAAGCACAAGATCACGATCAAAACCCAGCGACCACAAAAGATGCGGATTGTAAACCAAACCGTCATCCCCCTCAGAATCCCCCGTTATATTAGCAGCACACTCCGCGCGAAGATTAAAACCCGCAATCACCCCCGCGTAATCCAGACCAATTTGATGATAAGAATTGTACAAAGCCTCAATAGACATAGAAGACACATCCGGCGCAATACTAACCTTAAAAACAGGCTTAGTAAGCCTGCCGTAATAATACTGCGCTCCAATATCGGAAGAACCAACAGTAGTCGTAAAACGCAAACCCGCCTGCGCGTAGTCCAACGTAGACATATCGGGGAACAAAGGCTGGACAGGCAAACCCGCAATCTGAAACGGCGCCCAGCGCCCGCTTAACGCCAAACTAGCAGGCGCGAAAACAGGAACAAAAACACCCTCCAACTTAGAAAACCGCCCAATACGCGCCGTCGCGTGAATAAGCGGACGGGCTATCTTTATATTTAGAATATCACTAATATCCGTTATTTCACGATTATCAAGCGGATTAATCACATCAAGCGGACCAAGACTATCCGCCTTACCCCAAGTAAGCTTACGCAAACCACCCTCTATTTCAAAATCGCCAAAATAGACACGAGCGTAAGCCTCGTCAAAACTCAACGGAAACGGATCCATGCTGCTGTCTGTAGATAACTTCAGATTAATAACCGCGTCCCCGAAAGAATTACCAGCGGCAAAATTGAGCTTTCCGGAAAACACATTACCAAGCCGCGTATTATCCGCGCCATTTGAAAAATCGTCAATATAACCCAGCAACAAAGCAGAAACCTCGCCGCTCACCTTAACGCCAAACACATTTTCCGCAGCGCCAAACGACGATGAAAACGCGCCGTCAGACACTCCGCCATCGTCAAAACCAAAATCCTGTGAAAAAACCGGCGAAACAAAAGCCGGCGTAATCAATAAAAAAACCAGAATAAATTTACGATTCATCTTACTCTCCCAGTTTCAAGATACGACGTAGTAAACACCCCCTCTGGAATTTCGGAATCGTACTTCACAATTTCAATATAAATCGTCGTAGAAGACCCAGCCCCCTGAGTAGACACCTTCGTACACATAGCCGTAAGACGACCCTGCACATCCTTAAAGTCAGATATTTCCATCACCTTAACCAAACCACCCCGGCGGTCGTACATCTCGCTCTTGTATATCAGCGACTTATCCTTATCAACCCAAGTAATCGTCTTGGAGTATTGATACGCATTATCTTTAGGAACCGATTGAATAACATAACAAGACGACCCGTTTAACACCTCTTCACGCAAAATCGTATAAGTATCAAGATCCACACTCCGGTTCATAGCGGACATATCATCGTAAGAAAAGTCCGTCCCCATGAAACTCCCGCCGCTTTCGGAAGCAGCGATACGCCGGACCTTCGCAAGACTCGGCAAATATATCCAGCGGTCTGAACCACCCGCAGTCTTATCTATAGTCAGGAAGCGCGTACCCGCAACATTTGCCGGACTCTGGAACACAACAACCATACGCTCGTTACCGTTGGCGTCGTTTTTTGAATACTGGTCGATACGGCGTTCAGTAGTCGAACCATTTTTGGCGCTTATCTCCATACGCGAGCGAGTAGAAAGAGTATCTTTTTTAATACGATTTTTTGCCGCGTCCATGATAGCCGCCGCGTCCTGAGCGCTTAACAAAACCGCCCCCGCCAATAAGGAAACAATAAACATAGCAATTCTTTTCATTTTTCACTCCTAAAACAGCGGCATAACCGCCTGTAATTTATATTAGACTTGTTCGACAACCAGTCCGGCCGCCCATCAAGCCTTATCACCATAAATAAACTTTGGCTTTATCGTTGTAAGCAGCACCGGAATAACAGTAAGACTAACCAGCGCCGTTATAAACATACTCAGCGCGACAAGAGCGCCAAGATTGGAAAGTATCTTGAACTGCGAAAGAGTCAGCACACCGAAACCCGCGCCCACGGATACGGCGTTGATAATTATCGCCTTGCCGCAGCCTGAAAAAGTACGGTGAAGAAAATTATCGCCCGAACTGTGGTCGCGCTGATACTCACGCTTAAAGAAATCTATAAAATGAATCGTGTAATCAATACCAATACCCACAGCCAGACTAGCTATAAGCGCCGTGCCAATATTGAGCTTTATATCAAGAAAACCCATCACCGCGAAATTACCCAGAATCGCTATACTGAGCGGCGCGGCGCCGATGAGCCCGGCCGCAAAGGAGCGATACGAAAACGCGACTATGACAAATACCAGAAGTATCGACGTAATAAGCGATATAATCTGGGAATTCACAATAAGGTCCGCCACCGCGCTTTCCATTATCGCGCCCCCGCTTACCATGACCCTGACCGTTTTTGGGAAATTCACATCGATATATTTTTCAATCGTATTTACAACAGCTTTTATGTCATTATTTCCAACCACACGAAGTTGTATCACCGTTTTTATAGCAGTCGGCTCAAGCGGATCATTTGAATAGTCAAAACTATCATCACCTGAAAGCAGCACCAGATAATTTGAAACAAGCCGGCTTAATTCTTCCGGCGTTTTTTTACCGTAACGCTCCGGCGAGGCGGGGATTTCATAGTACGAAAAACCATTGTAGTTAGTAAGCCGCTCCACCTCGCGGACAAGACCCGTTCCGCTCAAACTGGGAGATTTTCCCGCGGCGGTGTCCATAAGAGCAATAATATCTGCGGCGCTGTATTGTTCCAAAGGCTTGCGATCGGCGTACCCCAAATCTGCTAAATCCACCGCCGGCATTTCTCCCCCGCCTACAGGCGCGCCGCCGGCAGGCGCGTCAAAACCAAATCCGGCATCGCCGTCAAAGCCAAATCCGGCGTCGCCGTCAAAACCAAAATCATCACCGCCAAAGCCAAAATCATCGCCGCCGCCGTCCGCCGCGATAACCGGACGCAATCCATCGGGGCTTTCGTCAACATTAAACACCTGATTGACGCGCTTTATGACATCCGTGAAGCCTACAACTTTCCCAACATCGGGAACCCGCTCCGCAAGATATGAAGAAAGCCCGTCAATGGCGCTTAACACCGCAGGATCAAGCAACTCTTCGCTGGAATCCGCTTCTACAAGTATCGCTACATCACGAGAACCGCCGAAATATTTCCTTATGAACTCATCCGACCTGCTTATATCCGTATCGCTCCTAAAAAAATCAATGGTGCTGTTGTCAACAACCAGCTTTGAAAGCCCGTAAGCGGAAACGGCAAGCGCTATAATCGTTATCGATATTACCAAAACCCGTTTTCGCGCAATAGCGACAAATGTGGTTTCTATCGCCCCGTTTACCGAATGTTCAGCGCTTGACTGCTTTTTTTCATGCTCTTTTAGCACACGGGGACCGCGTATAAGCAATATTGCCGGGATTAGCGTTATAGCCACGATGAAAGAAGCCAGTACGCCGAAACTGGAAAAATAGCCGAATTCACGCATGGGCGGAATAGATGTAAAACAGAATGAGCCAAATCCGGCAAACGTGGTCAAGCCGGCCAAAAATACCGGCTTTATCAACTTGCGCATCAACGAAATCACAATGGCGCGGTGTTCTTCAACGCTTAAAGCGCGATTCCGCGTATCCTCTATATAGTGCGTTACGACATGGATACCGTAGGCGCTGCCGACAGCCATGAGTATTACCGGCAGAATGCTGCAAATAACAGAAAGTTTTATCCCCAAAAGCGGCATAGCGCCTATGGTCCATACAACCGCGACAAGCACCGTAAGAAGCGGCAGCACGACGAATGTGAAACGCCTAAACGACAGGAAAAGCACAAGCAATACCACCAGCGCTACGATTGGAATGAGTATAGCAAGGTCTGTACCCATAGCGTCGTTAATTGTCGCGCTGATAACCGGCAGTCCGGTTACATATACTTCGGCGAGACCCGCAAACATCTCCTTGGCGGTTTCGCGTATTTCTATCATGCTGGCGACTACATCGGGGTGTCCGGCGTCTTCGGTTTTAACGTCAAAATTGACGATAATCTGCGCCGCGGAAAGGTTGTCCGAGACGAGCGCTCCGCGATACAGGTCCCATGACGCGATACGGCGTTTAAGTTCGGCTATTTCATCCGCAGTTCCCGTAAAATCATCTTCCACTAAATCTGTAACGATGATGCTGTCGGCGCTTCCGGTTATGTACTGTGTGGACATAATAGAATTGACATTTTTGACGAATTCAACGTTTTCTATCACTTCGCCGTATTCACGCATACGCTCAAGAAACGCCGGATCAAAGACAGTGCCGTAAGGTCTTTCCAGTCCCACCATGATCATTACCGACGGCCCAAGAACATCTTCAATGTGCTCGGATTCTACGCGGGCGGTCTGTTCTTTTGGGACAAATCTTGTGTTGTTGTTGTCCAACTCCGCCCTTGGCAGCTGCGCCGCAAAGAAAAGCGTTATCACTGTGATAACGGCGATTATAATAATTGGGTGTTTGTAAAATTTCTCCATCTAAATCCTTCTAAATATTATTTCCATCCCCAGCAGGGTATTAGCCCCGTTCAGAGCGAGGATGTCTATTTGTAACGGTTATGGTCTAAGCTGCAATTTTTTTCTAGGCTTGGCTAGAAAAAAACTAGAAAATTTGTAACCATTGCTTGCCTTAAACAGGCTATACAAAAATGGTACTTAACGCCATGACAAGTTTCATATATAATGAAGCAAATCAAACATTATTGGATATTTTGTCAAATTCAATACAATTTTTAGTAAAATGTATGGGGGCTGTGATGAAAAAAATGGATGTTGTGGATAATCGCAAGACAAGGTATACCAGAAAGGCCTTGTTTGAAAGTCTTATTGAGCTCATGAAATCAAAATCGATTACGCATATTACTATTAAAGAAATATGCGATATTGCCGATATAAGCCGCTCAACGTTTTATACTTATTACGACGATCAGTACGATCTGCTTAAATGTATGGAAGAGGAAACCGCCTCTTATATTGAGGATACGTTTAAGCGGTTTGATAAAACGATAACTATGAACGAATTAGCTCAAATAATTGAAGATATGCTGCGGTATATCAATTGTAATAATAATTCTATTCAAGTGTTATTGAGCGAAAACGGCGATATTGATTTTCAAAAAAGATTTTTCCAGCGTCTTTCGTACTTACAGCAGACTACGGATTATTTTACTGAATCGCTGGGTTGTGGTCCTGAAATGCTGAAATACTATTCCGCCTATGTGGTAAATGGTTCTATCGCGCTTGTGCAGTGCTGGTTAAAGAATGATATGGATGTTCCTATACCTGAGATAGCCAAGATGTTGATAAATTTGTCGCCGGTGGTCAACAAGGCGGGCTGCCGTACAAGTCGCGATAATGGAAAAAATGGCAAAAATGCTGTTGACAAAGGTTGACAAGGCGGGTACGGTTTTTTTATGGAAATACGGGATCGTTACGCGCCGTCTCCTACGGGATTGCAGCATATTGGCGGATTGCGTACTGCGTTGTTTAATTATTTGTTCGCAAAATCGCAAAATGGAAAGTTCATACTGAGGCTTGAGGATACTGACCGCTCGCGGTTCGATTCTTCTTATGTTGATAATTTGTACGCTTCTTTTGAATGGCTGGGTTTTCACTGGGACGAGGGTCCGGATATTGGCGGTCCTTTTGGGCCGTATGTTCAATCTGAGCGTTTTGAGCTTTATAAAAAGTACGCGAAAACTTTGATAGAAAACGGCAGGGCGTATTACTGTTTTTGTTCGTCCGAGCGTCTTGATGTGCTGCGTAAGGAGCGCGAAGCGGCGCATTCGAGTGAATCCGGCTACGATAGGTTGTGCCGGGATATTCCGCCGGACGAGGCTGCGGCGCGCGCCGCGAATGAGTTGTATACTATCAGGCTTAAAATTCCGCTTGGTGAAAAAACGGTTTTTAATGATGTTTTGCTTGGTGATATTGAATGGCAAAATGATGATGTTAGTCCGGATCCTGTGTTGATAAAGTCGGATGGTTTTCCGACTTATCATCTGGCGAATGTTGTGGATGATCATTTGATGAAGATTAGTCATGTTCTGCGGGCGCAGGAATGGCTTTCTTCGACTCCGCTTCATGTTATTATGTACCGGGCGTTTGGCTGGGATCCGCCGCTTTTTTGTCATCTGCCTATGGTGATGGGTCAGGATGGTAAAAAGCTTTCAAAGCGGCATGGCGCTACGAGTATTGACGAGTTTCGAAAAAATGGTTTCTTGCCTGAGGCTTTGATAAATTATATTGCTTTGCTTGGCGCTTCGTATGAAGAGGGGAAGGTGTTATACTCGCTTGACGAGTTGCGTGTTCGTTTTAGTCTTGATAAGTTGAACAAGGCTCCTGCGATTTTTGATTATAAGAAGCTGGAATGGTTCAATGCTCAGTATATAAAGGTGAAGCCGGATGGCGAGCTTGCTGTTCTTGCTTTGCCTTACGCGGTGCGGGCGGGGCTTTTTGGCGCGGTTGGTCTGGAGCCTGCGCCGGAACAGCGGGTTTTATTTACTGCGGCGATGTCTTTGATAAAAGAGCGTGTTGTGTTTCTTAGCGAGATTCCGGGGAAGTTGGGTTATTTGTTTGCCGAGCCGTCTGTTCCTGATGTTGCTGAATTTATTCCTAAAAAATCAAATCTTGTGGAAGCGCTTAGGTTTTTGAAGATTGGGCGGGGGCTTGTGGCGGCGATGGCGGGGCTTGATGACGCTGGGGCGGAGTGTTTGGTAAAGGATCTGGCTGAAAAAGAAAATGTTAAGCTGGGTGATCTTCTGGCTCCTTTGCGTGTGGCGATTACGGGGTCTCGTGTGAGTCCGCCGCTGTTCGGCTCGATTAGGCTTTTGGGCGGGCAGTGCTGCGCCGCGCGTATAGACCGCGCCATTAAAAAGTTGACTGAATAACCCCCGCCAGCGGGTTCCTGCAACAACAGGGGTGTGGAGTTTAGCCGTGCGAAACTCCACGCCTTTGTTGTATGAAGGCGGCCGGCAGCCGCGTATGCCAATGCCTTTATCGGAGCGAATACACAAAGTGAAGACAGCCTACTGACTGCCGCCGCGTAGCGGATATGAAGCCCGCTGGCGGGCTGGCAGGGGTGAAACAAGCGTCAAATTGACACACATATCACATTGAAACACCGTACTGTGTCAACTTTACACTATATTTACGACACAAACACCCAAAACACCACAAAACCCCAAACACGAACCCCGCAAAACCACACCATAAACCCATACCAAATAACAAATTAACCACCACCAGACACATTTTTGCGAAAAATATACACTTGGCACACTTATTGCTATATTATAAATACCTTTTACAGGAGGGTGCTATGAACAAGAAACGAAGTACAACAAATGGAAAACGCTCCGCATTAGCGGACGAAAATGTTTTGACGCTTTATCTAAAAGATATAAGCCGAATCCCCTTATTAACAAGGGAAGAAGAGGACGCCATAGCCCGCAAAGCAGCGGCAGGCGATCAAGACGCATTGAATAAACTAGTCAGATCCAACCTGCGTTTTGTTGTTAACGTAGCGAAACGCTACCAGGGACAAGGCCTGCCCCTTACCGACCTCATAAGCGAAGGAAACATCGGCCTAATAAGCGCCGTAAGCCGCTTTGACGTTGACAAAGGCTACCACTTCATATCGTATGCCGTTTGGTGGATACGACAATCCATCCTAAAAGCCATATCCGAAAAATCAAGAATGATCCGCCTGCCAATGAATCGCGCGGACGAACTACTCCGCATACAACGCACTAAAACCGAACTCCAAGGCAGCGAATCAGCAGGAGACGAAATCAATGAAATCGCCCGGGCGCTTGATATGAACGCATCCCACGTCAACAGACTATTAAACGTGAGCCGGGAAATGGTTTCGCTGGACACACCAGTTTATTCCGAAAAAGATTCCTGCATAATAGCGGACCACATTGAAGACGAAACCTACCAAACACCATACGAATTCGCCGAACAAAGCCTCATGCGGGACGACATCGAAGAAGTTTTAGGAACACTCGATAAAAAAGAAGCCGCCGTCATTCGCTACCGCTTTGGAATAGGCGATTCAATACAAATGTCATTACGCGAAATAGGCGACCGCTTCAACCTAACCAAAGAACGAATCAGACAAATCGAAAAGAAAGCAATCAAACGATTACAACACCCAGTACGCCAGAAAAAGTTGCAAGTTTACGTAGCGTAAGACCACTCCGGATAATTTTTGAATACCAACTAAACCGCGCAAGGAAACATACCTTGACGCGGTTTTTTTTCATACCGAACCTCCGCCCAACAAGCAGTCGGCCGTTGAACAAACACTGCAAAACGGAACAGCGTTTTGCGGCCCAAGAACGGAAGCCGTTCGATAAGCAACACCATCGAACAACCCCGTCCTCAGCCCCCCCCCCCCCTCATATACATACACTCAATTCGCAGGATAAAGAATCACAGTCGCCGGACCCTGCCGCAAAATTTCCCTCATCAAATTCTGCATATCAATTTGACGCAGCGCCTCGTACATACGCGGACGCTCATATAAACGCGACACCGGCAAATCAAAAACAACACGATAATTAGCAAAAGAATTACTTAAAAACGCATTACTTTGCACAGACTGCTCCCAGTTTTTTACCAAAGCCTTTTGCGCCTTAGCAAAAGTATCCGCGCTTATATTTCCAGCCGCGATTTTTGCAAGCTCCGCTTCCACCGCCGCGTTTAATTCAACCGCGCGTTTTGGATCGCAAGCAAAACTTATTTCAAAATTAAGCTCCCCGTCCGGCGGAACAGGCGAAAACGAAGCCGACGCGCCTATAGAATAAGCGCCGCCCAGTTTTTCGCGTATAGATTCTACAAGCACAATATCCAGATACTCCGAAAGCACATTACATATCATACTCGTATTTTCATCAAAAGCCTTAGAGACGAATCTGCCCGAATAAACATAACCCTTATCCTCTTTCCCTTTATATACAACAGAGTCCATCTTACCCGGCCTTTGAATCGGCGGAACCGGCGCAGCCCATTGATTAAAACTAGACGCCGCCGGTATTGACGCAATATATGTTTCAACAAAATCCGTCATAACCTTAAAATCAATATTACCAGTAATAACAAACGTATAATCCGCCGGATTAAAACATTTCTCCAAGAAAGCAAGCGCCTTATCAGCATCTATTTTAGAAAGATCGTCCATAGTCAGCGGCATAAAACGTGGATTTCCGCCATACATTATTTTTTGTATTTCATCAGAAAATGCAGCCTCCGGATTTTGAGAACGCTGAGAAAGAATCGTGCGATACTCGTCAACCAGCACAGGAACCATCTGCGGATCGATACTAACACCGGTAAAAGACAAATATATTAATTCAAAAAGAGTTTTAAGATCTTCCGTATTAGACGCGCCGTTTATACTTCGTGTAAAATTATTCACCGCGAAAGACAAAGAAACCTGCTTGCCCGCAAGTTTTTTTATCAACTCCCTTCGCGGCCAATGCCCAACACCGGACATATTTAGAAGCTCCGCCGCAAACCTTGCCGGCACAGCGTCTTCCAACGATACCGCCGCCGAGCCGCCTCTGGATACCGCGTAGAGCTCAATATCGTCGTTTTTGTTCGTGGTTTTTTTAAGAAGCACAGTCGCGCCGTTATCAAGTTTCCATTCCACAATATCCGTATCTTTGTAAATCACCTCTTCCGCAATTTCGCCGCGGCCGGGCGCTTTATCCAGCAAATCCGAATCAAATACAGATTCGACCGGTTTTTTTATTTTAAGCCGGCTTGAAGTTTTTATCTTTTGCGCTACATCAGCTTTTGACGGAATATACGATTCTTCAGCTTCCGGCGCGGCAATAAAAACAAAAACATCATTATATGAAAAATAATTTTTCACCGCCCTGTGAATATCGCTTTGAGTTATAGACGGCAGTAATTTTTCAACGGCCGCTAATTCCCAATCTATATCTGGAATAAAAGCATCATCTAAATAATGCCTTGTCAGCTTATTAGCAAAATGATACGTTTCACTTTTTTCTTTTTCAGCGGCGCTCTGCGCAATGTCGGACAAAAACGAGCGTTTCGCCCGCTCAATCTCCGTACCGGAAAACCCGTAACGCTCCACAGATTCTTTTGCAAGCAATAAATCATCCAGCGACTTTTCAACCATACCCGGCTTGCTCACAAGATTCAGCGCGTAAAACCGCGATGGACGCACAAAGCTAAAAATATCCGCGTTAGCGGCGACATACGGCGATTCCGGATCGAGACCCGCGTCTTCGAAACGCTCGCCCAACATTCTGCTAATCAAATTATCGATTATATCAATACGATATTCGGCTATCGTATTTTTACTTTTGGCATATTTCTGTTTATAAAAAAGAGCGATTTGTGTATACGAAAGCTCCGGGTCTTTAAATATTTCTATTTTAACGCTGTTTTTTTCAGGGGGAGGCAAATCATATTCAGGACGAATAAACGCCTCGCCGTCTGCCGGCGCGCTAAAATGCGCGGCGAGGCTTTCCTCAAGCGCCGCGCCGTCAAAATCGCCGGTAAAAATTATCGCCATGTTTTCAGGCTTATACCATTTTTTATAAAAACCTTTGAGCTTTTCCGCCGGAGCGTTTTCTATTATTTCCGGCAGCCCAATTACATCACGTTCAGCATAGTGCGATCCGGCTAAAAGCCCCGCTGAAAGCGCTTTTTGCTGCCGTCCTGTCGCGCCAAAACATCGTAGGCGGTATTCTTCCATGATTATATTTCTTTCATCATCAACGGCTTCCGGAGCAAATGTTACCGCGTATGTCCAATCGTCAATTATATTCAGAGCCTTTTCTGGAATACGTTTTACGCCCGCGCTGTCTGTTTCAATGGGAACATCTATTTCATAGACAGTTTCATCGGCTGTTGTATATGCGTTAGCGTCCGCGCCAAAACGCATACCGAGAGAGCGCAGATAATCTATCACTTCTGATTCGGAAAAACGCGCAGTGCCGTTAAACGCCATGTGTTCCACAAAATGCGCAAGCCCGTTCTCGTCGTCTTCTTCTAAAATAGCTCCGGCGTTAACCGCCAAAGTTAATGTAGCGCGTCCTTCAGGTTTGCGGTTTTCATAAATGTAATAACTTAGGCCGTTCTCCAGCTTTCCTTGTCGCAGATTCTGCATTACTGGAATTGCTTCTTTGGGATTCAATCCGTTGTAGCTTGCGCTTCCGGTAGCGCAGGTTAAACAAAAAAAAGTTACTGTAGCAAGACATAATCCTACTATTAATTTGAAACGATTTCGCATAGTTCGAGACATGAGACACCTTCTATAAAATTAAATTTGACCTAATAAAGACAATCCGGCTGATCATCTTTTAAGTCCCGCAAAGTATGAAACACTTTGCGGTTTTCAGCGAAAGTTGTTAAAAACTTGTAGTTCACTAACAAATCCTTTGAACTTGTTGCTGTTCCAAAACTTCAGTTTTTGGGGAGACAAGCAAAGCTTGTCCAGCAACTTATGAAAACCGCAGTTTTGTCGTCATCATGACGCGCCCATAGGGCGAAAAACTGCAAGAGCCTGTT
>JAIRZA010000230.1 GCA_031267475.1 Spirochaetaceae bacterium
TATCCCGATAGATTTTCTACAGTCAGTGGAGTTTCGCCGTGCGAAACTCCGGAGCTGAACACGCTTTGCGTGTTCAGCCGTCTATAAATAATTATTAAAATTTGGTATGATTTTTTTATGAAATCCATAAGAAACACGCGAATAATCTGTACAATGGGCCCCGCGATAAAAACCGTTGACACGGCGCGCGCGCTTATCCGCAAAGGGATGAACATAGCGCGGTTCAACTTTTCGCACGGCGACTACAAAGACAAGGCGGAGTCTATAGCGCTTGTCAGAAAAGCATCCGAACTAGAAGGAATTCCGGTCGCGCTGATGCTGGACACCAAAGGACCGGAAATACGCACCGGAGTAGTGAAAAACGGCGGTAATATCATCCTTGACCACGGCGAGACTGTGGATGTAATCGCCGAACTGGACGCCGAAAAACTGTATGGCAAAGACGGCGTATTTACGCAGAAAGAAGACGGAAAGACCCGCATCACCGTAAGCTACGAACTTTTAGCGGACGATATTAAACCGGGAGCCAGAATCCTAATAGCGGACGGCATATTAGCCCTTGAATTCACCGGCATTGAAGGACGGGTAATACATTGCAAAGTTGACGCGGGCGGAGAACTAGGCAGCCGGAAGAATGTCAACGTCTTGGGCGTACACACCCGCCTGCCCGCAATGTCGGAACAAGACATGAACGACCTGCGCTTCGGGGCGGAGCAAGGATTGGATTATGTGGCGGCGTCTTTCATCCGAAAACGGCAGGATGTTACCACAATACAAAAATTCCTAGCCTCCATAGGCTCGGACATGATCGTTATCTCAAAAATTGAAGACGACGAAGGACTGGAAAATATCGAAGATATAATCCGCGTATCCGCCGGAATAATGGTAGCCCGCGGCGACCTTGGAGTACAAATTCCGCCGGAGCAAGTACCTTTGGCGCAGAAACGCATAATCACACTCTGCAACAACGAAGGAAAGCCCGTTATAACAGCGACGCAGATGCTCGATTCGATGATACGCAATCCCCGCCCCACACGCGCCGAAGCGGGAGACGTCGCCAACGCCATCCTTGACGGCAGCGATTGCGTAATGCTCTCCGGCGAGACGGCTAACGGCTCTTATCCCGAAGAAGCAGTTGAAACAATGGAGCGCATCGCGCTTACGGTGGAAGCGTCCGACATATACAGACGACAGCAACTGGAAAGACGGGCGATTCTGACACGCAACGCCGATATGCAGCAGTCAATAGCGGAATCCGCCGTGCTTATTTCTGAAAGAATCAAAGCCGCCTGCATAATCGTGCCCACGCTTTCCGGCAATACGGCGCGGCTTGTAAGCAAGTACCGTCCGCAGAAGCCCATCATAGGAGCAGCGCCAAGCGACAAAATACGCCGCCGGATGCTGTTGTACTGGGGCATTGTCCCGCTCGCCGTACAAACCGAATACGACAGCGAGGCCACCATACAAGGGGCGCAGAGCGCGGCCATAAAAGAAGGATTCATCAAAGTATCTGATAAAGTCGTCTTCACCGCGGGCATACCCGTCAATTCGCCGAACACGGCCAACACAATACGAATCCATGTCGTAGGAAAAATCATTGGACGCGGGCAGCGCGGATTTGGCGGACGGTGCGCAGGCCGAATCGTAAAAGCTAACACACTCAGCGAAGCGTCTTACGTACTGCGCAACAACGGCGGCGAAATACTACTGACACACACCCTTGACAGTTCGTTTACCCCCATCATCAGAATCGCGAGCGGCATAATCGTGGAAGGCACATCCGAGTTCTCCCGCTCCATGCTCAAAACGATAAACCCGAACATCGTTTATATATCGCAGGTAGAAAAAGCCATGAGCCGGATTGAAGAACATTCTACTGTTACGATAGACGGCGATGAAAAGATCATTTACGAAGGGACAATAGAATAAGCGCTTGAAAACGCCTATTTGTTCTGTTAAATTGGATTGATACACGCTCTGTTTCAGGACTTTGACTCCGAAACAGAGCTATCAAAAACGTGATTATTACAAGGATAAGGCCGGTCAAGACCAGCCGCGCATTGTGCTTGATAAATTAAGGAGATTTCGATGGTAAAAAAAGAGCTTGTACAGCGCAGTCCCGTCAGGTTGCTTGAAAAAGTTATTGAAGGCGGCTTAAAAGCAGGCGAGATAGGCGTTCTAGCAGCGCCTAAAGGGATAGGAAAAACTTCGGTGCTGGTGCAAATCGCGCTGGATAAGTTATTGCAGGGCAAGAAGGTCATTCATATTTCATTCAATCAGCACGCCAGCTATGTTCAAACTTGGTATGAAAATCTTTTTGAAGAAATTGCCAAAAAAAAGCAGTTGGAAAATGAACGCGATGTAGCCGATGAGCTTATACGCAACCGCGTTTTGATGAATTTTAATCAGGAAAGTGTAAACAGCGATGTAATACGCCGCAGTCTTAAATCAATGATAATTGAAGGCGGATTTAAGGCCGATTCAATAATCATCGACGGTTTCGATTTTTCATGCGCGGAGCGCGGACGGATTGCTACATTAAAAGACTTTGCTAAAGAGCTGGGCATATCGGTCTGGTACAGTTGCGATATTACAGGCGTACCGGATTACGACAAGCACGGCATCCCCGCTGTTTTAAAAGATTTTGAAGACCTCGTTGATGTAGTCATCATACTCGAATCCAAGCCGGCTCATACCGAACTGCTGGTTGCAAAAGAGCATGGAAACTATCATACCGAAAACGTTGTCCATTTGGATACAAAAACATTGTTGATTCTGGAGGACTGAAAACCGCATATATGTCCGTTAAAACCGCTGATAAAAGCGGCGACACCGCCATGAATAACGCCGTCTTACGTAAAACACCTATGATTTCTCTTGTTGTGCCTTGTTTTAATGAAGAGTCGGCTATAAAACTCTTGTACGAAGAGACATTGAATGTTCTGGAAAAAGGCGAAGGCATTACGGATTTAGAATTCATTTTTGTTGACGACGGCTCAAAAGACGCCACCCTTGAAGAGCTGCGGAAATACGCCGCGCTGGACAGCCGTGTGCGCTACCTGTCATTTTCGCGCAACTTCGGCAAAGAGGCGGCGCTGTTTGCCGGACTTTCGGAGGCTGCCGGAGATTTTGTCGTTACCCTTGACGCGGACTTGCAGGACCCGCCCTCGTTGATTCCAGATATGCTGAACACCGTGCGCAGTAACGAGTACGACTGCGCCGCCACGCGGCGGGTTACACGAAAAGGCGAGCCTTTAATAAGGTCTTTCTTTGCGCGGTGTTTTTATTATTTAATGGCAAAACTTGCGGATGTCGAAGTAGTCGATGGGGCGCGTGATTTCAGACTCATGAGCCGCGTATACGTGGACGCGATTCTAGCGCTGAAAGAACGCAACAGGTTTTCAAAAGGCATATTTCCGTGGATAGGCTTCAAGACAAAATGGTTTGAATACGAAAACAGGGAACGCAGCGCCGGCGAAACAAAATGGTCGTTCTGGAAGCTGGTCATATATGCGTTCAACGGGATAATCGCGTTTTCTTCCAAACCGCTTGCGATAGCTTCGGTCTTTGGCATTTTGATTTTTTTGGCCTCTCTTATTTTAATCGCCATAATCGTAATTAGAAAGGCAACAGGCCATGTGGTAAATGTAGACGGCTGGGCTTCCACAACTTGTATTATTTTGCTTACAAGCGGCATACAACTTTTCAGCGTTGGTGTTTTAGGCCAGTACATCGCTAAAACATACACCGAAGTTAAACACCGCCCCCATTACATCATAAGGGAAGCGTCCTAAAAACAGGAGTTATAAGGTTAATTAGATGGAGTATTCAGGCGCGCGTATTTTGATAGAAGCCCTTGTTGAACAAGGCGTGGATACGGTTTTTGGCTATCCGGGAGGGTCGGTTCTTTTTATCTATGACGAATTATACAAAAATTCGGACAGAATAAGACATATCCTCGTCAGCCACGAACAACACGCCGCGCACGCGGCTGACGGCTATGCGCGGTCAACCGGAAAAACCGGAGTCTGCATAGCGACATCCGGGCCGGGCGCTACAAATCTTGTTACCGGTATCGCTACCGCGTACATGGATTCCGTGCCGCTAGTCGCGATAACGGGCAACGTAGCGACAAATCTGCTTGGAAAAGACAGTTTTCAAGAAGTTGATATTGCCGGAGTTACGATGCCCGTTGTCAAGCACAACTGGATTGTTAAAGACGCGGCGGAACTTGCGGAAGTCGTCCGCGAAGCCTTCATTGTTGCGAATTCAGGCAGGCCGGGACCGGTTTTGATTGATATACCCAAAGATGTAACATCCAATTTTGCCGAATGGACGCCGTCAAAAGTTGACACGGCGGCGATTGACGAGACGCTGCAAGGAAGCGCGGCGGCCGGGCGGGCGCGAAGACTTTCGGCGCGAAATATGCGGAAATCTTTCAGCGGCGCGGACATAGAACAGGCGGTTTTGATGATTCGCGGCGCGAAACATCCGTTTATTTACGCGGGCGGCGGCGTAATAAGCTCCGGCGCTTGCGACGAACTAAAGGCTTTCGCGGAACGTATAAAGGCTCCCGTAGCGCTCACACTCATGGCGCTGGGGGCTTTGGACTGTGATAATCCGTTCTGTACCGGCATGATAGGGATGCACGGGACGGTCGCGTCTAATAAAGCTGTGCAAAAATCAGACCTATTGATAACCATAGGGGCGCGTTTTTCAGACCGCGTTACAAGCCGCACGGAAATTTTCGCCAAAAACGCAAAAATACTTCAATTCGACATAGACCCCGCCGAGATTAACAAAAATATACAGACTAATTTTGAGATTACGGGCAACATTAAACTCATACTGCGGCGGATATTGGAAGCGCTGGCGCAGAGTTCTGCGCAGGACTTTGCGCCGGACGCGGCGAGCGGCTGGCTGGAAGAGATTGTCCGGTGGAAAGCTAAAATCCCTAAGGCGCATCATAGGGAAACAGAACTGCATCCACGTTTCATCATCGAAGAGACCGGAAAAAGACTTGGCGCTGAATCTATTGTTGTAACGGATGTGGGGCAGCATCAAATGTGGGCGGCGCAGTTTTATCCGCATAAAAGACCCCGCGCGTTTTTAAGCTCCGGCGGGCTTGGAACTATGGGATTCGGACTCGGCGCGGCGCTGGGCGCTAAAATCGCCAATCCTAAATGTCCGGTGGTTTTGATGACGGGGGACGGATCGTTTCGCATGAACTGCGCGGAGCTTTCCACGCTTGCCGCCTATAAAATCCCGGTGCTGATCATTATCTTCAACAATAAAACGCTGGGTATGGTGCGCCAATGGCAGCAACTGTTCTATGACGGGCGCTATTCCGAGACAACGCTGGACAGACCGCCGGATTTTGTCAAATTGGCGGAGGCTTATAGCGTTCCCGCTTACCGCGCCGTGGATGAAAAGAGCTTCATGAACGCGCTGGACGCGGCGCTTTCCGACAACGCCAACGGTGTTACGACTCTGATTGACGCGATTATCGATATAGACGAGATGGTTCTGCCTATGGTGCCGGGCGGTAAACCGGTGGACGAGCAGCTTATGCAGCTGCCCGCCCGCCCGCCGGAAAAATCCTAGATAAAGTTTTTAGCGCCGTTTAGAGACTCCAAAAGTATGGGAACGCTGCGTACACCATGCAGAAACATACTCAAATCGCGGTACCAGCTCATATTACAGTCATTGCAAGGCGGCATACAAAGGTCGCTTTCCTTCATATTTTCGTCAAGAATGTTGCCAAGTGTTTTTGAAAGCTGCATACAGGGGTGAACATCAAAAAACCAGTCCAAAAACAATACATGATTCCCGCCCAAACACTGATAATCTATTGTAGCCGGGTCTTGAAGATAGTTTATGATATTTTGCATAGCGATAGCGGAATTAATGATGCCGTACTTCCCGGATTTACGCAGTCTGACAGCTTCGCGCATCCCGTGAATTACACTCTCGCGTGAAAGGCTGACACCCTCGCCGCCTAGCGGGTACACTTCGGATTTCGAAAAAGTAGGATAATTGAATGATACAAAATCGTATCCCATATTTTTCGCGCGGACGCAGACTTCCTCAAGTTTATCATAATTGTCGTTCCAAATAAGCACAGATGCCATCGTTTTAAGGCTTGTTTGTTTGATCATCTCGAAAGCGCGGGACATTTCGTCCATAATATCCGGTATTTTACGCGATTCCGACATGGTAACCGGATCGCCTGAATCAAATGAGATGCTCAGAACATCGCAGCCCGCGCCTTCAAGCCGTTTCAGAATGTCGTTGCGCGTCAAAAGCGAAGGCGCGGCGTTCAACACGGCGTTATTCATCCGGCGTTTTGTCGCCCGCTCTACAAAAGCAATAACATCAGGGTGGAGCAAAGGCTCTCCGCCTGTTATCGTCAGATGCGATACGCCAAAACTTGCCAGCCGGTCTATCGCATTGAGCGCTTTTTCTTTATCTACAAATATTTTTGGATGCTGTTTCCAAATGTCGCAAAACGAGCATTTTGCTATGCAGGCGTTGGTAATCGCAAATTCCGTGAAACGCAGCCGTCCCTGCATAAATTTCTTAATAAGATTCCGTTTTTTCCCTTTTGCCATGCCTAAATTCTTGTACGAATCCACAAAAAGATTCAAGGTATTGGCTGAACACGCAAAGCGTGTTCAGCTCCGGAGTTTGCGCGGAGCGCAAACTCCATGCCTTTCTCGGTGAGACTCCGGCGCTTACGGGATACTACCGCGTAGCGGAATGAAACCCGCTGGCGGGCGTGTTCAGCTCCGGAGTTTCGCGGAGCGAAACTCCACGCCCCTCCTCGGTGAGACTCCGGCGATTTCGAGTAGCGAAACTTCACGCTTCCCGGTGAGGCCAGCCTCTACAAAGGCTGGAGTTTCGCTATGCGAAACTCCTTAAGCAAGCGCCTAGCGCTTGCGACACAAACTCCACGCCTTTGTCAAAATTTCAACGGCAGGCAGTCGCGTATGCCAATCGCCTTTATCGTAGTGAAGGGATCAACGCTGGAGCGTTGAGCCAGCCGGACGCATCCCTCGCCTGCCGCCATTTCGGAATACACAGGTCGTACTTCTACCGGTGGATGGCGCGTTTTGACAAAAGACACCTGTCCTCCCTTGAAGACAAGAAAACCTCCCCCTTAAAAAAACGCCGCCCCGAGTATTCACGCGATTTCACCGCTAAAGTCCGCAAGATACGGAAAGAGAATCCTACTTACCCCTGCCGAAAAATACACGCGATACTGTCCCGTGAAATGGACTAAGCCGATGTTCCGAGCGCGGCGACTATCAACCGTCGCCGACGACCCCGGAATGCACAGCTCGCAGAATGAGCAAGATTCACGCTTTTACGCGGATTTTGCAATGCTGCCCTGTTTCGAGCCGCGCAGCCAGCAACAATGCTACGACA
>JAIRZA010000053.1 GCA_031267475.1 Spirochaetaceae bacterium
GCGAAAAGCCATTTTTTTTGAACCAGTATTATTCAACATAGTTTCTCCTTAACTGCCAGCATAATATAGCAGTGTCAAAAACATATAAGCGGAATGTCAAATCTTTGCAAATTCTTTACGGCGGCTTCGGCGGGCATGGCGCGCCAAATCATGGCGCGCCACATTTGGCGTTACGCTTGCGGAAAGCAGGGATATAAACAAGATCGCTTGAATTCTTCGCGCAACTCCGCGTGAAGTCCGCCGGACAGCGGAAACAAATAGAACTCCCGCTCCGTTTTACGCGGGATACCTCAAAGAAGGCGGCTTATAGAAAAAAATAGTTTTAGCGGGTGTTCGATTGGTCCAATTTGAGAAGTATCGCCCCCGCCTTTTCCACAACATCCTCGTAGTCTAATGAACGGGACAAACTAAGAATTTCCGCCATAGCATACTTAAACTCAGAGTCCGCGTCCGCAAAACTGACACTTTCAAGGTTTTTCACCGCCGCCTTTACGCGGGCGGAACGGCCTTCTTTACAGGCCTCCGTCAGCTCCCGAATTTTTGCCGCCATATCGCTCGCGGGAATATCTATCGTTTCCGTTTCAGTCTCCGAAAAAAGCGACGTTTCCATAAGAACGGTGTTAAATGTCTCAAAAGCGGTGCAGTAGTCTTCCGTTTCCGCAAGACAAAGCGATTTATCATCAGTCTTTGAAGCCGCTTCCAGATTTTTGCCCCACTCGGAAAGCTCCAACGCTCCGATAGTGGCGCAGATACCTTTGTAGGCGTGTACCTGTATGGTGTAGGTCTGCCAGTCCTCCGCCGCAAGGCTTTCGCGGATTACGGCAAGTCCTTTTTTTATGCCGGAGGAAAACTGTTTTAACGTTGATACATAGGTTTCAAAATTGTCCGCAACATAATGAAGCCCCTGTTGTATATCAAGCCCATTAATTCCTTCGAGTTCCTTGCGCAACTGCGCTTCCCGTTTGTCTATTTTATTGGCTCCATCATTTTTGGTATCTATAAAAGTGTATTTTTCTTCTGGCAAGAATTTTTGCAACACCCAGTTCAGAGCAGGCATTTCGATAGGTTTTGCGATAAACCCGTCCATGCCGGAGGAAATGAAAAACTCCTCCGCGCCATTTACAGCGTTGGCGGAGAGGCAGATTATAGGCGTTATTCGCGGCTCGCCATTTTTATCCTGCCGGGATTTTTCTAGTTCCCTAATATAGCGGGAGGCTTCAATACCGTCCATATTCGGCATCATGTGGTCCATAAAGATAATATCGTAAGGGGCATTATCGTCAAGCGCCTTTGTCGCCTTATCAATCGCAGCCTGCCCGTCTTCCGCCAAATCCGATTCTATATGGAAGCGGCCTAGGAAGGCGCTTGCGACGGTAAGATTCGCCGGTACATCGTCTACCACTAGAGCTCTGACTCCTTCGGTAACGATAAACCGCTGTTTGCCTATGGGCTTTTCTACCTTCGAGGGATCTCCCAAGACAATGGGAATATGCAGGGTAAAAACAGAACCCTTTCCATATTCGCTCTCAACCGCAATAGCGCCGTTCATAAGGGCTACAAGCTGCTTAACGATTGCGAGACCTAAACCCGTTCCTTCAATTCCCGCATTTGTGCGGGAATCCAGTTGCTGGAATTTTTCAAAAAGCTGGGGTAGCGTTTCTTTTTTTATACCTATTCCGGTATCAGAAATTTTAGCAACAAGGTAATCCTTGTCATCAGCGCCGCCGGGTAATTTGCCCGTATCCAATTCAAAGGAGACGAAGCCTTGTCTTGTGTATTTAATAGCGTTAGTAATCAGATTTATAAAAATCTGATTAAGCCGCATCTCGTCGGCAAAGATAAATTCAGGAACCGAAGGCATATAACTGCTTTTAAATCCAATAGATTTCTGTTTGGCGATAAAAGACTGCATTGAACAAATATTTTGAAAGAGCAAGTGAAAGTTGAAATGCACCGGCATCAGCTCCAGCTTTCCGCTTTCGGCCTTGGAAAAATCAAGAATGTTGTTGATGATGCCCAGAAGAATTTTTGACATCCTTTTGATGTCCGAAAAATAACTTTTTTGCAAAGTGTTCAAATTTTCTTCCGGCATCAGATCGCTCATGCCGATAATCGTATTCATTGGGGTGCGGATTTCATGGCTCATGTTCGCAAGGAATTCGCTCTTTATCTTGCTGGCCTGCTCCGCCTTTATTCTGGCGTTTTCAAGCTCCGTGATATTGGTATAAAGAAGTATAACACCCTCAAGTTTACCGCTGTCATAAAACACCGCCGTTATGTAAACATAGTAAAGCATCTCCTCGCCGTCGCCAGCACGAACGCTTGCTTTCATAATCTGAGTTTCTTTTAAGGAGACAGCGTCCGCGATAACCCTTTTTATTTCACCGGTCATGGCGGAATCAAAATATGTTTCAAACACGGCATAGACATTTTTCCCTTCAATGTCCGAAGGCGCGCCTCCGACCATTTCTTTAAAAAAATTGTCGGTATAATAGGCAATGTCCAGATTCATATCCAAAAGCAGGATAGTGTTTTTGCTGTATTTCAGCAGCATGGTCATGAATTTTTCCTGCCGGGACATTTCAGTCTTGAGGACGCCGACAACATCATGCTGCATCGTGTTCACACTGCTAAAACGCTCAATCTGACTCTCGGCGGCGGAAAGCTGGCGAATTGCTTTTTTCAGTTCAAGTTCAAGCCGTTTTATTTCAGCTTTAAGGGAAGCCGCGTCCTCTGTGTCAATCATAAGTTCGCCCCTATAATACGCAGGCAACGACCGAGTAATTTTGCAACCGGTTTGCCGTTATTCCGTCGTTAGAGATTGACGGAAACACCTCCCCGCCGGAATAGACAAAATGCCACGGAGCCGTATCTTTGATAAACAAAGCGGACTTACCGGGCTCGTCCATCCATTTGGAACCAAGTATCCAGAAGCGGGAAGCGCAGGCGTATATTAGGATACATTTTTGCGCCCCGTCTTTGCTTTTTATGATGTCTTCCATCAATTTCGCAGTCGATTCCAACACATCGTCATCACTAATAGAAGCAAAGGATACTTCCGCGTTTTCCGGCACCATGCCCGACAGAAGGAGGGAGCCGTCGTCAAGAACTTTCTGAGTAGCCCAAAATATCTTTGAGCCGTCGCCCGGGTAAATGACTACGGGTATATAAGACATAGAAGAAGCGGCGATGCCGATGTCTTCAAGATATTTACCGACGGGTATATTATCGATTGATTCAATGATATTAAACTTTGTTCCGGTGATTTTTGCCCGTTTAGCGCGAAGCGCGTTTTCGGTAATCGCGGCAGTATAGAATTCGGGTTTTACGTCGCCGTATAAAGCCAACAGAGCGATTGAAGACGTATACTCCTTTCCCATGTAAATAACACTGCTCATTTTTCCGCCGGGATTATTGGTGTAAGGCAGGGTTCCAAACAAAGGAATGCCGCCGCCCGACACCCTTTCCAGTTCCAAGACAAAAGCGTCTCCCCCCTGGCCTTCGCCTTTTAACAATGGCGGAAACGTGAATATCAAAGCCGGCTTTGAGTCAAAGCCGGCGCTTATCTTTTTATAAACATCCGCGACAGCCCCGGAAATATCATTTGAAACCACCGGGTCGCTTATGCCTAAAGAAAAGCGCGCATCATCGCTGGTAAGCACCGTTACAGAAAGCCCCATGTCTCCGATATAACCGTGAACACCCAAAGCCATTGTTGTTGTACCGATAATAGGGATTCCGAGTTGTTTACTCAGTTCCTCTATTACACCGGATTCGATAAATTCATAGTAACAGTGAACCAGCGCCGCCGAATTTTTTAGCAGATTTTTTTCCGGCTTAAGCTGTTGCAGGATGCTTGAAACTGCGGCCTCTACATCGTCTATTTCTTCAGTATACGCGGTTTGCGCCTTCACCATCTTTTTTTCTCCCTCTGTTTAGTTTCTATTCGCCAATTACAGATTTTATTTTTTCAAGCAAGGCCTTTTTCTCGATAGGCTTTTTTATGTAGCCTGCCGCGCCGAGCTTGACAGCCTTAAGAACGATTTTAAACTCTGATTCGGAAGTTACAAAGATCACCGGCACTTTATCGTACCAGTTCTGTGTTTGTATATACTCAAAAAATTCTATGCCGCTGATTCCGGGCATTAGTATGTCGAGCAGGATGAGATCAAACTTGATTGTGTTCAGACGCGAAACAGCTATCGCCGTCGTTTTCGCGGGATAAACCTCATATCTATTTTCCAAGAAATTCGAGATAAGATTGACTATCTCGGGTTGATCGTCAATCACCAAAATTTTCTTCATGCAATAATCCATTGTTTCCTGCATAATTTACCTTTTTAACATCTCCGCGATTGTTTTTTCAAATTGTCGAACACATAGGCGTAAATGTCAATATACCGAAAGCTCAAGGCCCACCAGTGGGTTTCTATCCGCTACGCGGTAGCATCCCGCGAGTCTCATTAACAAGAAGACGTGGAGTTTGCGCTCTGCGCAAACTCCTAAAGCAAAATGCTATGCATTTTGCTACGCTACGCGGTAGTATCCCGCAATCGTTGAAGTCTCACCGGGGAATGTGGCGTTTGCGCCACGCGCAAACTACGGAGCTCAACGCGCAAAGCGCGTTGAGCCATGCGCAGCATTTTGCAACAAGCTCATGGGGGGTTTTTCATACAAAACGCAGCGCGCAATCCTTTTTGTACGGATTACATGGATTATCAAGCCCTTTAACAGGATAGCGTTTTTCCGACAGCGCTACGCCGCCGGGCGCAATTTTTTTGTTAATAAACGATATTTCCAGCACTTCGGGAATATCCGCGCCTTCTATTAACTTTGCGTAATTACTCCCATGAATATGCGAAACATAAAACTTTTCGCTGAATTTGTCGAGCAACTCCTCGAACCTGTCCCGCATGGCGCCAATCCCGTGAAATTCAACAGCCATTCCGTTTATTTTGTCAAAATACGGCGCAAGCTGAGGCAGGCAGGCGTATTCCGCGCCTTCAATATCCATTTTCAAAAAAATTGACAGGTCTTTTACTTCCCCCAGTTCCTTGAATATCGTGTCAAAGCAAACATTGGTTTCATCGTCATGTTCCGATATGAATTTGGCGATATAATATTTCTTGTTCCGTCCGTTAAAGAACCGGTAAAAGTTTGATTTAAGGCGGCTTCTCTGTAAAGAATCCAAAACGCGGCTAGGGCGCAGCCTTATCAAATGATAAGCGGCTGCCGCGAGGTACGCAAAAAACCAGAAAATCCTTGACGAAACACTTTTTTGCAACAGCGCCAATGTTGAATAATCATAGGAATATACCGCAACATCCTTTCTTTTCGAGAAATCCTCCTCAAAAGCCCAATTGTTCCATATCCCAAACGAAAAAACAATTTCTGTTTTGTTAATCTGACGTTTTGAAAGGATATATCCGCCGTCATATTTGTTGCCTATGCGTGTCAAATCATCCAATTCAACCGGACGGCATTTTTTCCAGAACGCCGGTACGGAGACCGCCGTCTTTACAGTGTGTTGGGGGGGGGGGGGGATAAAATCTTCATATTGATGTCATATTAAAGCGCCGGCAAGCGTTTAGTCAATCCCGCCGCGCCGGCCAACTGCGTTTTTTTGTTGACGGGAACAGAAATATGCGGCATTATTTATGTCTAATATGCGGCGAAAAGCATGGGGGAATAACTATGGTCGATCAAAATAAAATCCGCGAAGCGATGAAAATGATAATAGAAGCCATAGGCGAAGACGGCGCGCGGGAAGGTCTTATCGATACGCCTGACAGGGTGGCGAGGATGTACGCCGAGGTATTTTCTGGAATCGGAGAAGACCCGAAAACGTACATGAGGACATTTTTCAATATAGATCACGACGAAATGGTGCTGGTAAAAGATATTAGCTTTTATTCAATGTGCGAACATCACTTTTTGCCGTTCTTTGGAAAAGTAAACGTTGCGTACATTCCCAAAAACGGCAGGATAACCGGATTGAGCAAACTTGCGCGTATAGTTGACTGTATCGCAAAACGCCCCCAGTTGCAGGAACGGCTTACAAGCTCCATTGCCGATATCATCATGGAATGTCTGGAGCCGGAGGGCGTGGCGGTGGTGGTGGACGCGGAGCATATGTGTATGAGTATGCGGGGCGTTAAGAAACCGGGAGCGCGAACCGTTACATCGGCTGTCAGAGGGATATTCAGAAGCGACACGCGGACAAGAAACGAAGTGTTCGCCCTGATAAAGGAATAAGCCGGAGCGGAAGGATACGGCGCGAAGATACGCGGCGCGAAAACGCGGCGGAAAAGAGAGGCGGGAATGGTAATAAACGGCGTAAAATTCGATTGGGGAAAAAGAACATATATCATGGGGATTTTAAACAGAACCCCTGATTCTTTTTCGGACGGCGGCAAATATACCGGCATGGAGGAAGCGCTTTCTCATGCTGCGGAAATGATTTCCCGCGGCGCGGACATAATCGACATTGGCGGGGAATCGACTCGCCCCGGTTTTGCTCCCGTCGGTGTAAATGAAGAGATAGACAGGGTGGTTCCTTTGATAGAAGCCGTGTCGCAAAAGTACGGCATACCAATATCGGTCGATACCTATCACGCGAAAACGGCGGAGGCGGCGCTGAAAGCCGGAGCGCGTATTATAAACGATATTTGGGGCTTGAAGGCGGACCCGGAAATGGCGGGTGTCGCGGCGCGGTATCAAGCGCCTGTCTGCATCATGCACAATAAAAAGCTGCCCGAATATGAAAACTTGCTAAAAGATGTGCTAAAAGAGTTGGAACAGAGTGTCGAACTCGCCGTCAAAAGCGGGATTAAAAATGAAAACATCATCATAGACCCCGGCATAGGATTTGGGAAAACATACGAGCATAATATCGAGATTATGAAAAACCTTGAAATTTTTAAGAGCCTTGGCTTTCCCATACTGCTGGGTATATCCCGGAAGTCAATGATAGGGCTGACGCTGGATATGCCGGTGGACAAGCGGCTCGAGGGCACTATCGCGGCTAACGTAATAGGTATCATGAAGGGCGCTGATATTATCCGTGTACACGATGTGGAGCAGAACAGGCTGGCGGCGGTTATGACGGACAGGATAGTCAGGTGAGTCTGTTCCAAAATCGGTTATTTTGGAACAGACTCTTGCAGTTTTTCGCCCTACGGGCGCGTCATGATGACGACAAAACTGCGGTTTTTATAAGTTGCTGGACAAGCTTTGCTTGTCTCCCCAAAAACTGAAGTTTTGGAACAGGCTCATTTGTTTAAATGGTGTATTCTGGTGGCGGGTGGGCAATTCCCAGATGCAATTTTTCGAGTATTTTTTTGCGTAGCGCAATAAAATCGTCATTATTGCGGTTCCGGTTTTCACCCAGCGTTACTTCCACGATGCCGCCTATACGTCCGGGCCGAGGTGTCATTATCACGATACGGTTGCTCAAATAGATTGCTTCATCAACGTCATGTGTAACCATCGCCAAGGTAGCGCCTGTTTTTTTCCAGATGGCTAAAAGCTGGTTCTGCATATCAATTCGTTTGAATGCGTCCAGTGAACCGAGCGGTTCATCGAGTAACAGTACCTCCGGCTCATTGATAAGGGAACGAATGATGGCGACACGCTGGGCCATTCCTCCTGAAATCTCGTGCGGATACGCTTTTTCAAACCCGGTAAGACCTATCATATCAATAAATTCTTTGACACGCGGCTTGTTTTCCGTATATACACCGCGTATGCGCAGTCCCATTGCGACATTTTCGTATACCGTGTTCCATGGATACAGGGTTGGCTGTTGGAAAATATACCCGCGTTTATGACTTGGCCCCGTAATGGGGACGCCGTTCATGGTAAGCGCTCCCGACTGCGGTTTGTCCAATCCGGCGATGAGCCGCAGGAGCGTTGTTTTCCCGCACCCCGAAGGCCCGATGAGAGTAAGAAATTCGCCGCGCTTAATCTTTAAATCGATACCGGCAAGCGCCTGAACCGGATTAAAGTGAGTGTCGTGATAGGTGCGGTTTACTTGTTGTATGTCAATTACGGTTTCTGGAGTTGTGGCGGTCATTTTAGTATTCCTTTCTGCCAACGGAGCGCATAACTTCGCAACGCGCCAATCAGCGCAAGTATCAGCGCGAATTCAATGGCGATAATGATAATGGCTCCGTATACTTTTGAATAAATCCCCCACCCTTTCGCCCAGTTAATGTAATAGCCGAGCCCGGCTTTGGCCCCAACCATCTCAGAGACAATCAGTGTGGTAAAGGAGAACGCCGTTGCGGTCATAATGCCGGTAAACATACTGGGCATGGCGTTGGGGATGGCAACGTGAAACAGCAAAAACGTGTCATTTGCGCCGTGCGTCTTTGCTACTTCGTAGTAGGCGCGGGGTGTCGCGATAATGCCCGATGCCATCATGGATGAGACAGGAAACCATGATGAGATAAAAATAAGGAAAACACCGGTTATAAAACTGTTGGGAAATATAAGCAGTGCCACCGGTAGCCAGGTTACCGCGGGAATAATGCCCGAAATCCGAATGATGGGAGACAGCCAATAGTCCCACTGCCGGTGCCACCCGATAAGGGTGCCGGTTGTAAGCCCTAAAAGAGTGCCGGTAATCATTCCCACAAAAAAAAGACGCATGGAATAAGCCGTACTACGAAGGAGAAGCAGACGGTCGTCATACATTACCGCGACAATCTCCGCAAAACCGGGGAAATAGGGCATTGGCAAAAGGCCGCTTTTTCCCGTCAGTAAATCCCAGACGGTAAGGGCTATACCTCCCGCAAAAACAAATTGAGATTTGTGATAAAGTTTTTTACGGTATTCGCTGTCGCGAAGCCCATAAAAGTAACGGAGAAGAAGGGAAGCGGCAAAAACCACCAAAATAAGACGGTACACCGCCGGATTTGCTTTGCTCGCGGTTGTTGGTAAAAAAACGTTTTCCAGGAGCGCCGTTAAAACCGCCATAAAGGATGCCCAAAACCAAATTTCAGACTTTGGTTTCCAGTACGCGGCGTCTTCAGCGATTCGCGGGTCGGTATACCACTTTTTTTTGTTCAAAACAACTCCTCTTAAAACGCGGCAGATCCACGGTGATTCGCACACCTGCCGTACGCCGCCGCGCTTCATCAAGCCGGAAGCTTAACGCCTCCCGGTCTTGAAATTGGCGCGGCGATTTTGCTTATTTTGCAAGTAATTTTGCTTCGAGCGCAAAAATGTCAACGTACATATCGTCGACAAACGCTTTAACGTCAAGGTCTACCGGAAGATAGCCAATCTTGGTAAGCCATTCAGCGAAATACTCAGCGTCTTCCCGTGCGTCCGTGTTGGCTTGCTCCCCGTGATGCCGCCCATAATGAAAACTGCTTAAAAGAGTGGTGAGCAACGCAACATCGTCGGTAGCCACTCTTTTTTCGTTGATAAGCAGTTCCGCCGCTTCCTGCGGGTAGGTTCCTTCGTATTCGACCGCCTTGGCAAGCGCTCTAAGCACCGCCGCGATTGCCGCCGGATTTTCTTTTACGAGTTTGCCGGACGCAAAAATAAAGCAGCAGTTTTTCCCCGCAAAAAGCGGGTCTTTGGCAATATCCACCAACACGCGGTATTTGCCGGTTAGTTCGGCCTGTGTCGCAAAAGGATCCCACGCGGCAATCACATCAACTTCACCTTTTTCTAGGACTTGAACAGCCTGATCGCTCGGATACGGAATCCATTCAATTTCAGTTTGCGGGTCTATCCCTACAGAACCTACGGCTACAGAGGCAACCGACATCGGTGTTCCACCGATTTCATCAACACCAATCCGCTTTCCTCGCAGATCCGCGACAGTTAGAATATCCGACTCGATAGGCGCGAGGAGTTTAATGCACCCTTCGTGCAATCCGGCAATCAATTTAACGTCAATACCATTATACACGGCAGGAAAAAATTGGAAGTCGCCGTTTATAACCGGCATCTTTCCCGCCGCAAGAGAATTGCGGTTTGCTTCAAATGTTGTGCCGGTAACAAGATTGATCTTTACCCCTTCTTCTTCAAAAAAACCTTTTAGATACGCAATGGATACCGGCGATCCGCACGCCGACCCTGAATATGCTATATCAAATTCGCCGTGAGGATATTTTTCCGTATTTTGCTTTTTGCAGGAAAAAAAGACGATTACAAACACCGCCACAAGAATAGCGGAACTCAACTTTTTCATAAAACAATCTCCTGATTGAGAATATTAACATATTAAACCTATATGTTTACTAGTATATTATTGAGAGGAAAAAACAATGTCAATAGAGGTGGTCTCCAAAAAAGCAATTCTCATTTTAGAAAACAGTGATAAAATACCACTATGAGGAAGGGGATATTTAACCAGTTGCTGGACAATGTGGAAAGAGCGGGAGCGGAAGCGCCCGAGTTTCGCAAGGGCGGGCACAACCGGAAATATCGGTTGCCGGACGCGATAAAAAGCGCGTTTGCGGTGTTTTTCTTCATGCACCAGTCGATGTTGAACTTTCCGCGGGCTATGAAAGAGCGGCGGAAGCGGAGCAATATGGAAACCCTGTTTGGGGTGGCGGACATACCGGGGGATACCCAGATACGGATACTGGCAGACGGTATAGCCCCGGCAGTATTCGCCGGGGTATTCCGGGAAAACCTTAAGACGGTAGATGCGGCCGGGGCGCTCGACACCTATCGGGTACTGGACGGGGGTGTTTTGCTAGCCCTGGACGGTCT
>JAIRZA010000197.1 GCA_031267475.1 Spirochaetaceae bacterium
CAAGCAAAGCTTGTCCAGCAACTTATGAAAACCGCAGTTTTGTCGTCATCATGACGCGCCCATAGGGCGAAAAACTGCAAGAGCCTGTTACAAAATAACCGGTTTTGGAACAGGCTCAATTCATAAACCCCATTTGCGGATTTATGACCGCCCCTTGTATCCTTATCCAAGCGATATGGTTTTATTTTATCATGACTATCCGGTTTTTCAAATAGCGGCGGTTGCGAGCCCGCCGCCGCTTCTTCGCCGCGGCATAGTTGCGATGCGCTATTGACTCTATTTTTTGGAGAAGTTATTGTTCTATCAACTTAACGAATGGTCGGTAACCTGCCGGCCCTCTGCTTGTTATAGTATTAGGAAGGTTATGACGAAGATTGAAATAATACAAGCCGCGTTCAAAGTGTGGGGCGAAGACCGCTACGAAACAACGAGTCTTTCCACGCTTTCGTCCGCTCTTAATGTAACCAAGGCGGCATTGTATCATCATTTCAAAAACAAGGACGCGCTTCTTGACGCAATGTACGATACTTTTTTTGACAGCATGAGCAATTGCCTGCGGCCTTATTTTGAAGAAACACTGGCTTGCGCGGAACACGGCGCGGGTCATCATGAGATTGTAAAGGCGTTTTTGCGAATCAATATGGAAATCACCAGCTTTTTTGTCAGCAATCCTTGTTATTTTATTTTTGCGCTGGTAAATGTGCATGGGAATATGAGCCTTGTCCCCAGTGTTTTCGCTCGTATGCGGGAACGGGGAATCGATTTTGAAAAACTAAAAAAAATTGAGGAAAGTATAAATGTAAAAAACACATACCCGTCATTATTTCATATGATTTTTTCCACATCAATGTGCATGATGGCGAATTCATTACGAATGATGCGCGTGAAAGAACAACCCGCGCCCGGAGCGCGGGAAATTACGGAAAGAGCGAGCGCTTTTATCCGGCGCGGTCTTGGTTTTAGCCGGGAAAAAGTATACGCGCTTAACTGGGAAGAGCTTGAAAAGGCGGCCGCCTGGCGTGAAAGTATCGGGGGGGGGGGGGGCAGACACAAGCGGATTATTAAAGCGATAGCGAGCGTGGTTGCCGCCGTCGGACCTTGGGCTGCGTCTATGGCCATGATCGCCGAGAAATCGGGGCTTTCCAAAAGCGGCTTATACGCTCATTTTGCAAGCAAACACGATATGCTTTGCCAGCTTTTTATGGGGGAATTCGAGGATGTAATACGTCATGCGCAGGCTGTTTCAAGAAAGTCTGATGTTCCGGAAGAACAGCTTTATCTTGCTATACGCGCGATAGAGGGTTTCCTCACTTCGGAACCGGAGTTTCTTGCCGCGATCAGCGCCTTAAAGATGAGGCGGATTGATTTTGAAAAAATGGCGCGGCTGAAGGGCGCGCGCGGGTATCAAGGCAGGATTCTCCAGATTTTTTCTTGTGTTAAAAACGCTTCGGGAGAAGCGCTTATAGATGAAACCATGGCAACCGTAATTTTATTTATTCTTACGGATATGCTTATTCGAAAACCGGCGTCTTTGGACTATAAATCTATCCCTAACGAAAGTTTTAGGATTTTTTACAGGTTCATCGCGCTGGGAATCGAGTGTGAGTGATTTTTTAAGAGGGGATTAAGAGGGGATATGATAAGGACTCTATTTTTAGCGTTAATCGCGGTGTTTTTTATGGCCGCGCCCCGCGGCGCCTTTGGGCAGGACGCGGCGCCGGGTACGGCGCAGGGCGCGACGCGCATCTCGCCGGACGAGGCTGTGGAGCTTGCTGTAAAAAACAATCTTGGGCTTGAGCAGAAGCGTATCAGCGTCAGCACAAAGCAGCGCGCGAGCGCTTATTCGTGGAACAAATTTGTGCCCACAGTAAATTTGTCGGGCGGGGCTAACATAAACTCGTCAGCGGCGGATGTATCGGGCGATTTTGCGACCCCGAGTATTACAAAACAATCGCAAACTTCAGCGTCGACAGCGTTTCAAGGGCAGGCGCAAGTTCAGCTTGCTATAAATTTCGCTTTGTTCGAGGCGGTGAATTACCTTAAGATGGACTACGAATCCGGCCGCCTTTCGCTGGAACAGGCTAAACTGCAAATGGAGCGGGATGTTAGAAAGTCTTATTTTAACATAATGCTGCTGGAAGAGCAGGTAAAACAGCTTAAAGAAAGCCAGCGTAACGCGGAGGAACAGGCTGTATCGGCGGAAACGCAGTACCGCGCGGGGCGGCAGCCGGAGCTTAGTTATTTGCAGGCGCGTGTTAATGTGGAAACGATGAAACCGTCGATAGATCAGGCGGTAAACGGGCTTAGGCTTGCTAAATCGAACTTCGCCATGACGCTGGGGCTTCCGCTGGATACGGATTTTGAACTGTTTTTGCCGGTGGAAAGTATAAAGTATTTTCCGCTAGACATGGAAGATTTGGTGCGGCAGGCCAAAGGCAACAATCCGGATATTCAGGTGCAAAAGCAGCAGTTGCGGACATTGCAGAGTCAGCGCAAGGCGCAGGTTTACCAGAAATGGACCCCGAACCTTTCAATCGGCTGGTCGGGCGGTTTTTCAAGCAACGATTCAGACACGGGTGTTGATACTAATCTTGGCAAAACAAAACAAAAGCAAAGCACCGCGTCCACGAACAGTTCAATCACGCTGGGGCTTTCATGGATGGTCAGCAGTCTGCTGCCGTTCGGCCCGGACGCTCAGTCGATAAAGGATTTGGACGATAATGTAAAAACGCTCAGTATCGCTCTCGCGCAGGCGGAGCAGGGGTCGGAACTCGACATTACAAACAAGGTGTATTCGCTGGAGCAGATTCGCTCGAATATCGAGGCGCAGCGCGCGACCGCCCAGCTTGCGGAACGCAGTTACAACGAAACACTCCGCGCTTACAGCAACGGTTTGCAGAGTTTGCTTCAGGCGCAGAATGCGGATTTGCAGCTTCGTAACGCCCGCCTCAATCTGTATCAACAGGAATCAAACTATCTACAGGGGCTTATCGATCTTGAATACTCGATAGGCGCTCCGTTTGGCTCGCTTATGACGCGGGCGGAATGAAACGCTTAAGTTTCAAGTTTAAGGAAGGGAAAAGTTGAAAACAAAAGAAAAAAGAAAAATGATTTTACGAAAGGCGGTAATACTTTTTACTGTGCTTAGCGCTTTTGCGCTGCCGGGATGTAAAGAAAAAGACGCGGCTCAGGGCGCGGATCAGCCTGCGCAGCCGGTGTTTGCGGTCAGCGTCTCCGCGGTTGAAGCGGTGAAGATGGCGGATTATCTTACGCTTTCCGGCGATATGATCGCCGGATCTTCGGTTGACGTGTACTCCGATACCGCCGGCACGATTACAAGGCGCTATGTTTCCATAGGAGCTAATGTGGAAAAGGGGCAGCCCATAGTGGAAGTCGATCCGTCGCAGCCGGGTATGCAGTATATGGCGAGTGTTGTTACGGCGCCTATATCCGGCATTGTATCGAGTCTTAGCGGGCAGATTGGCATGAAAATAGCGCAGAGTTCCGCTATAGCCGTAATTTCCGGCGGCGGGGGGCTGGAAATTCAACTTTATGTCGCCGAGCGTTTCATCTACAAGATAAAGATGGGGCTTCCTTGCGAGATAACGCTTGACGCATATCCCAACGATAGTTTTCGCGGAAGAATATCCGAGATAAGTCCGGTTGTTGATACATCTTCCCGGACGATGATGATAAAGGTAAACGTGGATAATCCGGACGACAAGCTCAAGGCGGGGATGTTTGCCAACGTAAAAATCATAACCGAAGAAAAAGAAAATGTGCTCACCGTGCCGGAAAACGCGGTTTTGCAACGCGCCGATCAGCAGTTCGTTTATACGGTTGTGAGCGATACTGAGGATCAGACTATTAATATCGCGAAAAAAACAGTCGTCTCTACAGGCTTGAATGTCGGCGGTATAACGGAAATAACGGAAGGTTTGCAGATAGGCGACCAAGTTGTAACACGCGGTCAGACAACGCTTAACGACGGCAGCCGCGTGAATGTTATACAGTAAAATCGAAAATAAAGGAAAAAAATGAGTTTATCAAAAGCAATAGTTTCGCGCCCGACAACACTGTTTATAATCTTTGTGTTGTTGATGGGTTTAGGCGGATTCGCCCTAGTAAATTTGCCAATAGACCTGCTTCCTGATGTAAGCTATCCATACGTCATAGTTTCGACCACATACACGGGGGCGGGGCCTGAGGAAGTGGAGAGGTCTATATCACGGCCTCTGGAGGCGGCGCTTTCGAGCGTTTCTAACTTAAAACAGTTGAATTCAACGTCCTCAAAAGGCTCCAGCATGGTTTCTATGGAATTCAACTACGGCACAGACCTTGCGGACGCTTCCAATTCTATACGAGACGCCCTAGATCGTATCCGGCGCTATCTGCCGGACGGCGCGGGCTCTCCTACAATTTTTAAGTTCGATCCCTCGATGATGCCGGTCATGGGTTTGATGGTCATGTCTGAAAATCGCTCGCCGGAAGATTTGCGGCAGATAGCCAGCGATTCGATAGTCCCCCGCTTGGAGCAGATTCCCGGAGTCGCTACCGCAACCATAAACGGCGGGCGGGACAGGCAGATTCGGGTTGAGATAAGGTCTTCCCGGCTTGAAGCGTACGGGCTTACCGTTACCCAGCTGCAACAGATGATTGTCTCGCAGAACGCGCAGGTGGCGGCGGGTTCTATCACCGAAGGCGGCTTGTCTTTCATTTTGAATACTATGGGCGAATATACCTCGCTGGATCAGATACGCAATACAGTCATATACTACGCGCCCTCAATCGGCGCGAATGGGCGGGCGGGTCAGCCTGTGGAAGTGTATCTGCGCGATATTGCGGATGTTCGTGAAGGGTACGCGGATCAGGAAAGCGTGGTTTATGTGAACGGGCAGGAGGCTGTCCAGCTTACTGTGCAGAAGCAGAGCGGTCAGAATTCGGTTCAGGTTGCCAAGAATTTGCGTAAGCAGATGACGGATTTAAGCTCCGAACTGCCAAGCGACATAAAAGTTACAGAAATATTCAACACAACAGACACCATTGAAGATTCGCTGAACAATGTAACTTCAAGCGCGGTAAGCGGGGCGCTCCTCGCCGTCTTGATTCTGTTTATATTTTTGCGCTCTATAAAGCCTACGATTATTATTGGCGTCAGCATCCCGGTGTCCATCATCATCACAATAATGCTGATGTATTTCTTTGGCATGACTCTGAATCTGATGACGCTTGCCGGTCTTTTCTTAGGCGTTGGTATGCTTGTGGATAACTCAATCGTCATCCTTGAAAACATCTACCACTACCGCGAAAAAGGCGCGAAGCTGATTCCCGCCGCGATACTGGGCACGGAAGAAATGATCATCGCTATAGTCGCATCAACGTTCACAACAATCTGCGTATTCCTTCCGCTTGTGATGTTTCAGGGTTTGCTGGAAATGGCGGGCGAGTTGTTTGCGGGGCTTGCGTTCACGGTTGTTTTCTCGCTGACTATATCGCTGTTTACGGCCTTGTTTTTGGTGCCTATACTTTCCAGCCACTATTTGCCGCTTTTAACCCGCAAACAAGCGCCGCTGAAAGGCATCCTTGCCGTGGTTGACGGGTATTTTGCGCGCTTCCTGCACGGTATGGAAGACGGCTACCGGAAAATTGTTGCAAAGGTGCTGCGGCACAAGCTGCTTGTCGTGGCTGTTCTGTTCATCATGTTTGTGGGCAGCATCATGATGATACCTAAAATAGGCTGGGTATTCATGCCGGAGCAGGCCTCGGATTCTGTTATAATAAACGCTACCATGCCGCTGGGCACCGCCTTGGCCGAAACAGAAAAAACCTTGGAGCAGGTGCAAACGATTGTGGAAAAGGAACTGGTAAAAGACGGAAAGCAGGCTTACAAAAATATAATACTGAACGCCGGCGGCGGCGGGGGGCTTTTTGGCGGCGGCAGTTCCAATTCCGGCTCTTTGCGTATAAATCTGATAGATTTCGACAACCAAGTCATGACGAGTGATGATATACAGGCGGCGATACGTCCGTATTTTAATCAGTTCCCCGGTGTGCGGTTTCGCTTTTCGAGCGGCGGCGGCATGATGGGCGGCAGCAGCAGTCCTATAGACATCGTGCTGCACACGAACGATTTAGTGAAAGGCAAGGTAATGGCGGACAAAATAGCGGATATTTTAAGAGATAAGATAGAAAACGCTACAGAGCCGCAGGTGAGTCTTAACGACGGGCTTCCGCAGATAGAAATAGAGTTGAATCGAGAGCGTATGTACGCGCTTGGTCTTAACGCATATACGGTGGGGAACGAAATTAAGGCCGCGGTTGACGGAATAACCGCGTCTCAATTCAAAGAGGGCAACGACGACCTTGACATTGTGCTGATTCTGGCTGAGGCGGACAGGAGCAGCCGTCCCGCGCTGGATCATATTTTCGTGCGAAGCGCTGTTACGGGAGCGCGCGTCCCGCTTTCTAATTTTGCCACCTACAAGGAAGGCACGGGGCCTATGACGATAAGCCGCGAGGATCAGGGCCGCGTAATACACGTAACGGCGGGCGTAAAGCCGGGCACAAAGCTGAACGAAATTGAGGCGCAGATTCAGGGTGTGATAAAGGCGGAGATTCCCGCGGAAGAAGACGTTATAATAACCTACGCCGGCGATAACGCGGAAATGATAAAAATGGCTATAAACTTTTTGCTTATAGTGGTTGTCGCTATAGCGCTTGTTTTTGGTGTTATGGCAAGTTTATTTGAAAGTTTCCGCGACCCTTTCATCATCATATTTACGATACCGCTTAGTGTTATAGGTGTTGTGGCGATATATTTTATAACAGGCGACCGCTTCAATGTCCTTACCGCTGTTGGTCTCCTTGTTCTGGTTGGGGTTATCGTAAACAATGGTATTGTTCTGGTTGACTACACGAATCTGCTGCGAAAGCGCGGCTTGGGGTTGGAGGAAGCCTGTATCGAGGCTGCCGGCAATCGTCTGCGTCCTATTTTGATGTCTACGCTTACCACAGTGCTGGGCTTGGCGCCTTTGGCTTTTGCCCCCGGCGAGGGTTCGGAAATGGTCGCCCCAATAGGCAAGACTGTTTTCGGCGGCTTGACGTTCGGCACTATGATGACGTTGTTTTTAATGCCCGCGATATACGCTAAAATTAATAAGCATGACGACGAGCGCCGCGCCATTGCCGATATGAAGCGCGAGGGTATGGCGTCCGGATTGAGCAAGGCGGATATGAAGAGGCTGGTGCGCGAGAAGCGGGCGGAACAGCGCGCAAACGAAATGAGAATCGCGGAGAACGCGGAAAAAGCAAAAGAATAGGGGTGTAGTATGAGGATAGAAATCATAGCCAACTTAACTATCGAAGAAAATATTATGGACGAGCTGCGCACTGAAGGCGTCGCGAAATTTTACACAAAAACGCCGAGTGTGCACGGCGTAGGCCGTCAAGGTCCGCGCATGGGAGACGCGGTGTGGCCGGAGGAAAATTTTATGATGGTGGTATGGTGCGATATGGAGGAGGCTCTGGGTATTGAACGCGCCGTGAATCGTGTAAAAAAGAGTTTCCCTAACGAGGGGGTCAAGATATTCGGTTTGCACCAAATCTACGCTAACGACAAACTGCTCTGATAGAATTTGGCTCAACGCAGTAGCGTTGAGCTCCGGAGTTTGCGC
>JAIRZA010000199.1 GCA_031267475.1 Spirochaetaceae bacterium
CAAGCAAAGCTTGTCCAGCAACTTATGAAAACCGCAGTTTTGTCGTCATCATGACGCGCCCATAGGGCGAAAAACTGCAAGAGCCTGTTACAAAATAACCGATTTTGGAACAGGCTCAATTATCATAGCTTTAATATAGCGGGTCTTGTTCAAAAAATGAACAGATTTTTGAGCAGGCCGCGCATAAATAAGTTCAATAAATTATTGTAAACAAATGTATATAGATTTTTTTTAATAATCTTAAAATTATAGTTAGATTTAAATATACTTACTTGAAATTATTTTCTATATAGTGATAATATGTTATTAAATAGTTTTGTTATAAGGAGCATATATGGCAAAGTCATCAACAGGTAAAACGCCTGGCGCGGTTTTAGAAAAGTATATCGAGGAATTCAATCTTTCTGTGAGTGGTCTGGCTCTTGAGCTTGGGCAGAATGTAACAACTTTTAAAAAAATTCTTGACGGTTCAAAAAGAATCAGTATTGAACTGGCTTTGCTTCTAGCTAAGAAGTTCAGCACGACTTCTGATTTTTGGATTGATTTGCAGAAGAAAGCGGGGCTTGCCGAGGCAAAGGCCGACGTAAAACTTCAAAAACGTCTCAAAGAATTAAAGAAGGCTGTTAAAGACGCAAAAGGCTCTATGGCTAAGAAACCCGGACGCAAGCCCGGCAGAAAACCGGGTGTGGCATCGGTGGCAAACGCTCCGAAAAAACCCGGACGCAAACCCGGCAGGAAGCCGGCTGCGCAAAGCGGCTCGTCAACATTTTCTTCAGATCGCGAATCTGATTAATTGATAAGCGTCTCCACACTATTGTGACAGGAGGCGCTTATTATTTCAGTACAGTCGTAGAATCAAATTGAAATTTATAATTACTGATAAAGAAAAAGAAGTCTTGCTTTCCATGGCGCGTGAAACAATTGCAGCCAAGCTGGAAAATCGCCCCCCTCGTTATGAACGCGATACGATTGACTGCGCGGCGCTTTCGCAAAAATGCGGCGCGTTTGTTACGCTGCATGAAAATAACGCGGGGGAGCAAATGTTGCGCGGTTGTATCGGGCGCATGACTTCCAACGAGCCTTTGGAAAAAACAGTTTGCGACATGGCGCTGGCGGCGGCTTTTGGCGATTCGCGTTTCCCTCAACTTACAAAAGATGAATGGTCCCGCTGTAATATAGAAATCTCTGTGTTATCGCCTATGGAGCTATGCGCCGATACTAATTCTATCGAGGTCGGCGTTCACGGCTTATATCTGACTTTTAGGGGTATGTCCGGCGTACTGCTTCCGCAGGTGCCAGTCGAACAGGGCTGGGGACTGCCTGAATACCTTGACTACATTTGCCGCAAAGCCGGTCTTGCGTCAGGCGCTTATAAAGACGCCGGCGCGCGTCTTTATACATTCACCGCCGAGGTTTTTTCAGAAAAATAATAGGCGCGAAACGCCTACTTGTAAAACGGCGGGCGCATAATTCCATTTTCTGTAACAAATCCTGTAATAAGCTCGCTGTCTGTTACATCGAACGCGGGATTATACACATTAACACCGCGCGGAGCCATGCGGCGCTCGTACCACAATTCGGTAACCTCGTCCGGCGGGCGCTGTTCTATTACAATGTCCGCTCCGGACTTCGCTGTCATATCAATAGTCGAAAACGGGGCGCATACATAGAATGGAACGCCGTAATGTTTGGCGAGGATGGCAAGGCCGGAGGTGCCGATTTTATTGGCCGCGTCCCCGTTTGCCGCGACGCGGTCGCAGCCGGTGAAAATGATGTTCACCCAGCCGTTCTTCAAAACCTGAGACGCCATGTTATCGCATATAAGCGTGGTATCCACGCCGTCCGCGACAAGCTCGAAGGCGGAAAGACGCGCTCCTTGCAGCAGGGGTCTCGTCTCGTCTGTAAAAACTCGAAAGTTCATGCCGCGTTCACGTCCCAGATGCACGGGGGCAAGCGCCGTACCGTAGCGTACTGCCGCAAGCTGTCCCGCGTTGCAGTGCGTCAAGATGCCGTCTCCGTTTTTCAGCAGTGTCAAACCGTGTTCGCCAATAGCGCGGCAAACGGCTATATCCTCGTCGCGAATCCGCAGCGCTTCGTCATGAAGCGCCTTTTTTATTTCACAGAGCGCTAGGGTCTTGCTGCGAACGGCGGTTTGTTCCATGCGGTCAAGCGCCCAAAAAAGGTTCACCGCCGTAGGCCGCGCCGACGCTAAATAATTTTTTGCCGCCTTCAATTGTTCATAAAAACCTTCCCAGCAGTCCACGTCAAAATCTTTGGCGGCAATGTACAATCCAATTGCGGCGGCAACGCCGATTGCGGGGGCGCCGCGTACTTGCAATAGATATATTGCGCGGTGGATGTCTTCTAATTTTGTAAGATAAAGTATTTCTACATCATTCGGTAATTTTGTCTGATCAATAATAAATAGCGCGTTTTTATCATCATCCAAACCAACTGTGTCATGATTCAATGTGTTTTTTCCCATTTTGTATTTCCTAGTTATTTAATTTGTATTCCGGCGTTTCTATCGCCTGATTGAGCGC
>JAIRZA010000061.1 GCA_031267475.1 Spirochaetaceae bacterium
ATCACTACGAGCCTTTGAACGCGGCGGAGCTTTCAGAGATTACAGACGCTTGGCTGGATAAATATCATTTCTACCGTCCCCATGAAGCGCCCGGTTTCTTGACGCCGCGCCATCAATATAGCGCGTCATCAAGATGACGCGCTATATTGATGACGGCTCAGTTTTCCGCCACTGTTGGAGTATCCATTCCTTCTCCGGCGGAGGTGTCCTATTCATAGTGAGTACGGACAGGAGGAAAATGTAATGTGTAAATCCGCAGCAATTCTCATAAATCCCGCCTATACATACAAATAGTTTTTTAATACAATACGGACAGGAGACTATAATGCGAAATACTTTTTGTGGAACAAGCCGCGCCGCCGCTTTAGCGATTGCCGCGGTTTTTGTATTAGGCGGACAAAGCCTGCTGTTTGCGGGAGCCAAGAAAGAAGCCGCCGGAAAAGCGCAGGACTTGCAGCCTGTAGAACTGCACCTCTATGCGGGCGCGGGCCTTAGAACACCCGCCGAAATCATCATAGAAAATTTTGAATCCGCTACAGGCAACACCGTTAGCGTTGAATGGGCGGGCATGGGACAGTTGCTGACCCGTTTTCAGACGACGAATGTAGGAGACGTTTTCCTTTCCGGCGCGGAGTCGTATGTTGACGAAATAGCAAACGAAGGAAAAGTCCTGCTAGAGAAAAAACTAGTCTACCATACGGCGGTAATGGCGGTGCGGCGGGACAAGGCGGAAGGAATAAACAACTTTGCGGACTTGGCAAAAAGCAATCTGCGCCTCGCGGTGGGAGACCCCGAAGCGATAGCGCTTGGAAAAAGCGGCGAAATGATGCTTGAAAAAAGCGGCTTTGCGGATGAACTGCGAAAGAAAATAATAACCCGCGCCACCACCGGACCGCAACTTTCGATGTACCTGCTTAACGGCGACGTAGACGCCGCCATAATAGGACGGGGGGACGCGGTAAAAAATTCTGATAAATTAGTAATATTGCCGGTACCGCCCGGAATTCCTCAGGAAATCAGCGCGATAGCGTCTCTTTCGACATCAGAACATCCCGACATTGCGAATCAACTTGTTGAATGGTTTGCAAAACCGGAAAGCATAGCGATATTCGTAAATGAAGGATACCTGCCGCTTGAATGATCCGGCCCGGCGCGCCGTACCGCGCGCCGCATACGCCGGTCTTGTCATCCTGCTTTTCTTTATCGCCGGCTCGGCTCTTTCCCTTATTTTACAATTGGAACTACCAGTAATCGTCCGGGTGCTCAAAGAGCGTGAAATCCGTTTTGCGATTGGACTTTCACTGGCAACATCATTGACCTCCTTAACCCTTGCGGTTTTGATTGGACTACCCGCCGCGTGGGTCATTGCTTCCGGCAAACTGCCCTTGCGCTCGTTTATCAACATTTTACTCGATCTGCCGGTCGTAACCCCGCCCTTAGTCGCGGGCATAGGCCTTTTGCTGTTGCTGGGACGGCACGGACTTCTTGGAAAAATAGACCAGCGCCTTACGGCAAAACTATTCTCGCCATTAGGCGTTATAATCGCTCAAACCTATGTGGCGCTTTCAATATTCACCCGCAGCGCGGTATCCGCCCTGCTTTCTATCGACAAGAACTACACCGCGGCAGCCTGCAACCTGGGACTAAGTCCGGCGCGGGCGTTTTTACTTGTCGAAATCCCGCTCGTGTGGAAACCACTTTTAGGCGGGTGTATCCTAGCTTTTTCACGCGCAATAGGCGAATTTGGCGCCTGCCTCATGCTCGCCGGCGCGACAAGACTTAAAACGGAAACACTGCCAATGGCAATCTATCTGAACATTGCAAGCGGAGACTTTAGCGCCGCCGTAGTTTGCGCCGTTATACTGATGACAATCGCCGCCATCATGCTTACCGGCCTGCACATAGCTCAACGAGGGTCGCCCGCCGTCGATTCGCCAATAAAAGCGAGCGCCTAATTATGCTCGAACTGAAACAGATATATTCAGGAATAGTAAAGAACGCCTCGCTCAAACTTGCAGATTCCGGCTGTCTGGCGCTGAGCGGACCTTCCGGCAGCGGGAAAACAACACTGCTTAACGTGATAGCCGGTAACAGACCGTACTACGGCGAGGTATTCTACCAGGGCGCGTCTATCGACAACATCGCCCCTTGGAAACGCGGTTTCAGGTATCTGAATCAGAGGCTGTACCTTTTTCCACACCTTAGCGTCGACGGCAATCTGGCGCTGGCGCAATATGCGGCAGGTAAAAAGCGGGACAAAGCGGAACGGCAAAAACTGCTTGCTGAATTTGGGATAGAACGCCTCGCTTCGCGGAAACCGTGTTTTATCTCAGGCGGCGAGCAGCAGCGGGCGGCGCTGGCGCGTTCCCTCATCGGAAACCCGAAACTTTTGCTTTTGGATGAACCGTTTTCTAACCTTGACAATGAATTAAAAGCCCGCCTGTGGAGCAAAATTGTGAAGATAAAAAAAATCATCCCGGTAATACTAGTATCGCACGACACAAATGAAATCAGCGCTCTTGCGGACGCGCTCGTTTACATGAAAGACGGCGAACTTAAGGATGCAGTAAAGGAAAACCAGAAAAATAATAGAACGCCGCTGATTGCCGCAAGCTAATCAGCGCAGCCCAAAAGGATGCAGCATGATATATTATCCAGACGCTTTAATAGACCAGTGGATCATGGACGATGTGAATCAGGGAGATCTTACTACCCGTATACTGGGTATAGGAAACACCCGCGGCGAAATTGTTTTTTCGCTAAAACAGACAGGAAGAGTAAGCGGCGTTGACGCGGCGGAACAAGTTTTGCGCCGGCTTGGTCTTGATATTACCGGACGAGTTGAAGACGGAAGCGATCAGGGCGGCGGAGCCATATTGATAAGCGCGTCCGGCAAGGCGGCGGCGCTTCATCAAAGCTGGAAACTGTGCCAAAACATCATGGAATGGTCGTGCGGAGTGGCGGATTATACCGCCCAAATGGTCAAGTCCGTAAAGAAAATAAACGCGGCTGTTCAAGTTGGAACAACGCGCAAAAACATACCGGGGACAAAACTCCTTGCCTTGTCCGCGGTGCTAAACGGCGGCGGAATCATTCACCGCGGCGGCACGGCGGAAACGATACTCTTGTTCAAAAATCACCGCAATTTTCTTGACTTCGGCGGCGCCAAGGAAGAATGGAAAAAGGTTGTTGCGGACTTGCGCTCCGCCGCGCCGGAAAAAAAAGTAGTAGTCGAAGTAGAATCATACGAAGAGGCGCTGTTGGCGCTTGACGCTGAACCCGACATCCTGCAACTCGATAAATTCAGCCCGGAAGAATTGCGAAAAACCGCCGCCGCCGCCGCAAATCGCGGCAGCCGCTGCCTAATATCCGCGGCCGGCGGTATAAACAAGGATAACGCGGCAGGATACGCCGCGGCTGGAGCGCAATTCATTGTGTCGTCAGCGCCTTACTACGCAAAACCAGCGGATGTTAAGGTGCTAATACAAAAATAAGAGAGGCTGTTCCAAAACTTCAGTTTTTGGGGAGACAAGCAAAGCTTGTCCAGCAACCTATGAAAACCGCAGTTTTGTCGTCATCATGACGCGCCCATAGGGCGAAAAACTGCAAGAGCC
>JAIRZA010000083.1 GCA_031267475.1 Spirochaetaceae bacterium
CTAGCTTTGTTTGATAATCGTCCCAAAGCGCCTTGATACGCTTCCATTCATCATTGGCTGCGTTGTAAATCGATAGTTCCTCGGTGTCCACAACAGGGTTTACCGTGGGTGGATCAAGGGCTTTGTGGACGTTGACTGATGATGTATAATCATCGTCTTTTAATTCACCGGGGGTCGCGGTTTCCCATCCGTTTTTGAAAGAAACAACGATGTCTTTTACCGGTGTTTTGCCCTCCTGATCCGGTTGGGTTGTTCCCGCCGCCGCCACCAGCGCGTCAGAGACGGCGTCGCCGCAGGAAGAGAGGGCTATGGCGGTGATTAGAGCCGCCAAGCCTAATTTTAGTTTATGCATAAACTACTCCTTGTAAAAAGATTACGGCGAGTGTAAAGACGTCCGCCGTGATGGATAGTATACAGAATGCGCGGCATTTTGTATATTATCCATCCCAGTAGTCCGGCAATTCCGAATTCAAAAACATCAACTCTTTATTATATAAAGAGTTATCAGAAGACACGGCAAAAACCCTAATTTCGTAAATTGTTATACTATAATAACTTGCGCTTCTAATTCGGAATTGCTAAGAATTGCAGCTTGTGGAAGGCTGTTTGCCATTTGCAATTAGCCCCGCCGCCTCTATTGTGTCATTTTTGATAAAATCTCCGGGTTGTTCGCCGCGTAGTCCAGTACATCGGCCATGATACCAGTATAGCCCTTACCCATGGACTTGTATTTTGCCAAGACTTCAGGCAGAAGCCTGATAGTAACGGCGGGCTTTGCGCGCCGCATATTTTGACGTAATTCCCTCGCCTTTACCGCGAATTCCATCAGGGCTTCCGTCGTGGAAGGCGGGCAATCGGTATCATAAACCGGGTGTTTTTTTGCCTCTTTCACGGCGGCCCGTATTTCCTTTACCTGTTCTTTAGCCGGCTTTTGACCATCCCTTACGGTTACTGTAATCATGTCCATAATAACTCCTCTGTTGTCATACTTTATTGTAATACTTCTTGGTTATATTTCGTCAAGCAGTTTTCTAAAAAATATTAGTTGACTGGTCTTATTCAGAGGTTGTAGAATAAACAAATGAAACACAAATTAAATATATTCTTTATAATTATGGTTTTTGCCATTTGTGTCGGTTGCGCCAAACCGGTTCAATGGACATTTGAAAATATATATTATGGCGCTAACGAAGAACAAACGTTTAATATAATATTACCCCAAAAAGAAAATAACGGCCATGTAATTGTTTATCTTCATGGCGGATTTTATTATACAGGAAATAAACTATGGCATCCGTTATTTTTAACTGAATTTACAGAAAACAATATATTTGTTACAATGGATTATAGATTAATAAATCAGAATGACAATAATATCAATATGAGTGATATTATTTCTGATGTAGATAATGTCCTCATGAAAATAATAGATATTTCAAATGAAAACGGGATAACTGTTAAAGACTTCATACTTGTTGGGCATTCTGCCGGCGCGCATATTGGCTTGCTTTACGGATATAAATATTTTCAAGAAAATGACAACAGAAGAATAAAAATTTCCGCATGTGTAAGTTTGGCGGGACCGAGCGATTATACCGATGATTTTGGCTGGTCGTCTATGGCATATTACGGGGGAACTGTAGAAAAAAGATTATCGGCATTATCTTGGATAGGCTCCGGGTTAACCGGGCGTGAAATAAAACTTATACAATATGATTGGGCGAATCAGGATAATTGGTTTGAATATATAGATTATGTCAATGAAATTTCTCCAATAAACTATGCTTATAAAAATAAACAAATACCCCCGACATTATTAGTTCATGGATTAAATGATACAATAGTCCCTTACAGCAATTCAATAAAATTGAATAATGTATTAAATAGTATATCTGTACCTCATAAATTAATAACAGTAACTGGAAGCGGAGATAATCATATGCTAGGTGGAAAATCAAATAGAACTGATTCTATTAAACCAATAAGATATAAGAATCAATTATGGATTGACGAATTAAAAGAATGGATGAAAGAATATTTAGAATAAAAAATATAAAAAGCGCAATAATCTATTTTTCAGACTAGACGCAAAACAGTTTGCCTGTCAGCGTATTTCCACACGCTCCCCGCTACAGACCTCGCGCCTCGCCCGGCTTTTAACCCGCGGCGGCTCGAAAAGAAAAATGAATTTGCTTGACAAGCCGAATACTACTGTCATACAATTCGGAGAGATTGGGAACTTTCCCGCATATCAAGACATTCAGGAGGACGGATGAAAAAGTCGTTGACAAAAAACGCGCGTATCGTATGCTGCGCGGCGCTGCTGGTAATTTTCTGCGCGGGGGCGGTGTTCGCCGGCGCGAAAAAACAATTAAGCTCTGAAACACGGACGGTAACAGACCAATTGGGCAGAACTGTAAGCGTTCCCGCGGATATAAACAGCGTGGTGGTTTTACAGCACCAGACGCTTAATATCATCGTGCAGTTGGACGCCGTGGATAAGGTAAGCGGAATCCTTTCAAGCTGGAAACGTCAGCTTGGACCGAATTACGCGCGGCTTGCGCCGGCTCTGGCAAACCTCCCCATGCCGGGCGATTTAAGCGAAGTAAACATCGAAAGCCTGCTCGCCATTCAGCCGCAGCTTGTCTTTGTTACAAACTACGCGCCGCCTGAAATGATTGAGCAGATTGAAAACGCCGGACTGCCCGTTGTCGCGATTTCGCTGCGGGAAGACACGGAAAGCGAGCGGGCGAAAATAAATCCCGTCATGGAAGACGAGGAGACGGCCTACAACAACGGGCTTAAAACAGGTATAAGACTGATAGGCGAAGTCTTGAATCGTCAAAAAGAGGCGGAAGAATTGATTACCTATACATTCGACCACCGAAAAATTGTTGAGAATCGTATAAAAGACATAGCGCCCGATCAGCGGGTCCGCACGTATATGGCAAACCCAAACCTCAACACTTACGGCTCCGGGAAATATACCGGACTAATGATGATACACGCGGGAGCGATGAACGTAGCCGCCGCTACGATTGAGGGGGCGAAACAAGTTTCCATGGAGCAAATTCTAGCATGGAATCCGGATGTTATTTTTGTGCAGGAGCGCTATCCTGATGTAGTCGCTGAAATCAATTCGACTCCGGCGTGGCAAGGTATTAACGCGGTAAAAAACGGGCGGGTTTATCTGATGCCGGAATACGCTAAAGCGTGGGGCTATCCGCAGCCGGAGGCAATAGCGATTGGCGAGCTCTGGATGGCGAAAAAATTATATCCTGGGCGTTTTGCGGATATTGATATGCAAAAAGAAGCAAACGATTACTATGAACGTTTTTACCGCGCGCCGTATCAGGGTGATTAGTGCCGGAATCTTTGAAAAACAAGGCAGTTTCGCCGCTGTTGCTGATATGCGTTTTGCTTGCGGCGGCGTTTCTGTCTCTGGGGCTGGGGAAGTTTCCGCTGTCTCCGGCTGCGGTGTTCAAGGTGTTGTTCAACCCCGCCGCGGCTCCGCCCATGCACTATCAAGTTATTTGGACTATACGCATCCCGCGAATTCTTACCGCGCTTCTGGCCGGCGCTCTGCTGGCTCTTTCCGGCGCGGCCTTGCAAGGAGTATTTCATAATCCGCTGGTTGATCCGCACGTTATCGGAGTAAGCTCCGGCGCTGCGGCGGGCGGGACGCTTGCGATACTTTTGGGCGCTCCATACGCGCTGATGATGGCCGGCGCGTTTGCCGCGGGGCTTCTGGCGCTCTTTCTTGTGTATATGCTGGCGGGTGTTTTTAAGCGGGAATCAAACCTCATCCTTGTGCTGGCGGGTGTTATTTTAAGCGGCTTTTTCAGCGCCTTGGTAAGTTTGATGCAGTACCTTGCCGATACCGAAACAAAGCTGCCCAGCATCGTATTCTGGTTAATGGGGAGCTTTGCGACCGCTGACTGGAATAAACTGCTGCTGTTCGCGATACCGGGTTTAACATCCGCCTTTGTTATACTCAGCCTCCGCTGGCGGATAAATGTGCTTTCAATGGGTGATAAAGACGCCCGCGCACTCGGTGTTAATGTCAAATTTTCCAAATGGCTGATACTCGTCATGTGCGCTATGGGTGTCGCCGCGCAGGTTGCGGTAAGCGGCGGCATCGGATGGATGGGGCTGGTTATTCCGCATTTTGCGCGTATCCTGACGGGGGTTGACCACCGCAGGCTGCTTCCCGCCTCGTGCGCTCTTGGCGGGACGTTCATGATACTTGTGGACGACATTGCCCGTATGCTTACCGCCGCTGAAATCCCGCTTGGTATTATCACCGCGCTTTTAGGGGCGCCGCTTTTCACGCTGTTGTTAATTAAGCATACAAGGGATAATCCATGAATGGGGCGCTGGAGCTTGCATCGCTTGAAATAGGGTACGGAGAGGCGCTGTTTGAGCCCTTGTGCCTGCGCTGTGAAAGCGGGGAGATTACCGCCGTGCTGGGCTCGAACGGCAGGGGGAAGACGTCGTTGCTGTGCGCGATCGCCGGTGTGCTGCGCCCGCTTGGAGGTAAAATTTCATTTTCCGGTGGTTTTGGTTATGTGCCTCAGCTTTTTACTCCTCATTTTTCTTATACGGCGCTCGATATTGTATTGATGGGGCGGGCGCGGCATATCAATCTTTTTTCGCTGCCCTCCGAAAGTGATGTTGAGGTTGCGCGTCAGTCTTTGCGGCGGCTTGGTATTCTTGATTTGGCTTCCCGTTCTTTCAATACGTTGTCCGGCGGTCAGCGTCAAATGATACTTATAGCCCGCGCCTTGGCCGCGCAAAGCAATCTTCTTTTGCTGGACGAGCCAACCGGCGCTCTGGATTTGCAGAATCAGGGGCTTGTGCTGAAATTGCTTAAAGATTTGGCAAAGAGCGCGAAAATGAATATAGTTTTTTCCACGCATGAGCCAACGCACGCGCTGCTTGCGGCGGATAATACGCTGCTTTTTCTTCCTGACAAAAAATGGCTTTTTGGTAAAACCAGCGCTGTACTTACTGAAGATAATTTACTTCGCGCCTATGGTGTAGAAATTAAGTACGCGCGGCTTTCCGGCGGGGGATGCGCGCTGGTTCCTGAGTTTGGATTGTAATCTGATTTGATTATGAATAATGGGGCGGATTTTTTATTCTACGGCTCTTTTTTATCACATTTTATCGCAAATTTTATCATGAATGAGCTCTATTCATAGTGAGTATGGACAGAGCTATTGAAATATTTTTAGTAAATTTATACACTTAAAACATCTTCCATCGTGATGACTTACGGTTGTAAATCCGCAGGTACAACGCGATGAGTACTATGTAAGGCTCCGAAACAGGATGAATTTATTTCGCCTGTAACGGAAACGGAGGAGTTTGTGACGGTAGTTACAATGAAAAGCCTGCTTGAATCGGGAGTACATTTCGGTCATCAGGTAAAACGCTGGGATCCGCGGATGAAAAAATACATCTTCGCGGAACGTAACGGCATCCATATCATCGATTTGCAAAAAACGATTCAATCGAGCAAAGAAGCGTATAACGCTGTGCGCAAAGCGATAGCGGCTCAAAAAACCGTGTTGTTTGTGGGTACAAAAAAGCAGGCGCAGCAGGCCATACAGAAAGAGGCGGAGCGCTGCGGTATGTTTTATGTCAATAACCGCTGGCTTGGCGGTATGTTGACCAATTTTTCCACAATAAAAAAATCACTTTTGCGTCTTAAAAAGCTCGAAAAAATGGAAATTGACGGCACATTCGAGAATCTCACTAAAAAAGAGATCGCCGCTCTTGGCAAAGAGCGGGCAAAACTTCAAAAGAACCTAGGCGGCATCAAAGAAATGAAGGATCTGCCGGGCGTTCTATTTGTGGTTGACACTCGAAAAGAAGCGATCGCTGTGGCGGAAGCGCGCCGCATGAGCATCCCCATCGTGGCGGTGGTTGACACCAACTGTAACCCCGAAGGTATAGACTACCCAATACCTGGTAATGACGATGCTATCCGCGCAATAAGCCTGTTCACGCAAATAATAGCTAACGCGGTGGTGGACGAGGATAACGAGGCGGGATTGCGTGTTGTTGAAGGCGGCGGCGAGGGCGAGGACGGTCTTGAAAACGTCATAACAGACGCATCCATCCGCGAGGAAGACGAGGAAATCGACATCGAACATTATCAAATGAAAGACGAAGACGTTATAGTGGCGACTGTAAGCGACGACGATGATCTGCCTGTCGATGTTGACAAGGTTTACGAAGAAGGTAATTAAGGGATTTTGAGATATAACGAACGTTCCGGCGTGTTTTCATCGCCGGCGTTCAAACTTTCACGCGCCCCTAAACATAAAATTAGTTTTCATAGGAGAGAGAGTATGGCTGTAACTGCCGCCGATGTTAAGAAGCTCCGCGACGCGACTGGCGTAGGTCCTGCGGAATGTAAAAAAGTGCTTACCGAAACAGATGGAGATTTTGATAAAGCTGTTAAAATATTAAAAGAAAGAGGACTCGCCGCCGCCGCGAAACGCTCGGATCGCGCTACAAATCAGGGGCGTGTAACGGTAAAAGTGAAAGACGGCGTCGCTGTTTTGGTTGAACTTGCCACCGAGACAGATTTTGTCGCCCGCAATCCGGATTTTATCGCGTTAGGCGAAGCGATAGCGGATAAAATTCTCAACGAAGGCTATGCGGAAACAGATGAACGCCTAAACGGGATGGTAAAAGACCTGGCTACGGCGATACGCGAAAACATGAGCCTTAAACGAATCAAAGTAATCAAAGCCGCCGCTAATCAATATCTTTCCTCGTATATTCACGGCGACGGCGCAATAGGCGTGGTTGTGCTTGTTTCCGCCGATAAGCCGGATGTGTTTGCAAAAGAGGAAGCGCAATCCTTTGCGTTAAGCCTTGCGATGCACATAGCCGCCTTTAATCCGCTTGCTGTCAGCGTTGCGGATGTTGACGCTGGTTTGATTAAAGAACAGGAAGATTTATTCCGCAAACAGATGGCGCAAGACGAAAAGTTGAAGGGCAAACCCGCCAATGTTTTAGACGGAATATTGAAAGGCAAGGTAAATAAATATCTTGCCGATATATGCCTTCTTGATCAGGGTTATATCAAGAATGATAAAATTACGGTAAAACAAGCGCTTGCCGATGAGGGGAAGCAGTTAGGAACCGTATTCAAGATAGAGCAATACAGTAACTTCAAAGTGGGCGCGTAGCGCGGGTCGTCCGCCGTAAGGCGGAAATTTTTTCATAGCTTTTCATAGCAAGGTAGTTTTATGGATGATGTGTTAAAAAGATACGAAGACAAGATGAAAAAAACCATCGCGGCGCTGGAAGACGGTTTTGCCGGACTGCGCACAGGCCGCGCGTCAGCCGCTCTGTTCGATAAAATACGTGTTGACGCTTATGGCGGAAAGTCGTTGCTTAAAGAAGTGGCTAATATCTCTGTCCCGGAAGCGCGTCTTGTTGTGATACAACCGTGGGATAAGGCTATGCTTGGCGAGATAGAAAAAGCTATCCGCACATCAGAACTTTCGCTCAATCCTTCTAACGATGGCAAGTTGATACGCATAAGCATACCTCCGCTTACAGGCGACCGCCGCAAAGAGCTTGTCAAGCAGGCAAAAACGCAGTCTGAACAAGCGCGCGTGGCGATTCGCAACATACGCCGCGACGGTAACGATGAATTAAAAAAGCTGCTTAAAGACAGCGATATAACCGAAGACGAGGAAAGCAAGATTTCCGTGGAACTGCAAAAATTAACCGACCGTTACATAAGCATCGTCGATAAGTCTGTTAAAGACAAAGAAAAAGAGATAACGGAAGTGTAAGTGGAAGCATTGGCGTAATGGAAAATGAAAAAGCGAGCGAAAAACTTCCGCGTCATGTTGGAATAATCATGGACGGGAATGGCAGATGGGCGGCGCGGAAAGGTATAATGCGGACAAACGGGCATACTGAAGGCTTAAAAACAGCCCGCCGCATTGTTGAAGCGGCCAGTCTGCGAGGCATATCTTACTTAACACTATTTGTATTTTCTACCGAAAACTGGAAACGCGCCGCGCAGGAAGTTGATTTTATAATGTCATTGGTTAAACAACATCTGACGCGGGAACTCGATTTTTACCGGGAAAATCATATCAGGATACGGCACACCGGCGATATAACCGGTCTTGCGCCGGATATTATCGCCGAAATTGACGAGGCGCGCTGCGGCACTAAAGATTTTGACGGTATGCAGGTTATTCTCGCCCTAAACTATGGCGGACGAAACGCGATAATCCGCGCGGCGCAGCGCTTTTTAAGGCAGTCTCCCGCCATGTCATGCGGCGCGGCGGCGGAAGCGCTTAATGAAGACGAACTGCGCCGGAATCTTGACAATCCCGACGTGCCCGACCCGGACCTAATCATACGGACGGCGGGCGAATTTCGTACCAGCAATTTTTTATTGTGGGAAGCCGCTTACGCTGAATATTTTATCACGGACAAGTTTTGGCCGGATTTTTCTGTAGAAGATTTCGACGCGGCTCTTGCCTCCTATGCGGCAAGGGAACGTCGTTTTGGCGCAAACGCCAAAATTGGCCCGGCAAAACGGTGAAAAAACTTGTTGAACGTCTCCTGATTTTTTTCATAGGCATTCCGCTGTGTCTCGCGGTAGTGATATTTTTGCCGCAATGGAATCATCTTGCGGTTAATATACTTGTAATCATTTTTTGTTTTTTAGGAACAATAGAACTTTCAGATATGCTGAGAAAAAAAAATATGCTTGTTTCACGGCTGGAAGCTGGAATTTTAGGCGCCGTTGTTCCGGTTGGAATGACGCTGCTTGTAAGTTTCAGTGTAAACCCGTTCATAATATCCGCGCTAATCCTGGCAGGCGCAAGCTGGCTTCTTATTTCCGGCGTCTTCGTCCGCGCGGGCGGTCAAGCCGCCGCCGAAGTTAATATCGACAATACGCTTAGCCGAGCGGCGGCAGGCTTTTCGCTGCTGCTCTATCCATCGGCGTTTTTAAGCTGGATCATCCTTATGAACAGGCTGCCGCATTCGTCAATGTTGATCATCGCGTTTCTTTGCGTAGTTTTTGCCAACGATTCGCTTGCGTGGGTGGCTGGAATGTTATTTGGAAAAAACAACCGCGGCATTTTTGCGGTAAGTCCTAACAAAAGTCTTGCGGGGTTTATTGCCGGAATCGCGGCCTCAATCGGCGTTGGTCTTGCCCTTGCCGTATTGCTTCCCTCTGTGTTCACTGCGGCGCGGTTTCCGCCGCTTGTGTCAGGTTTAATACTTGGGCTTTTTACCGGAGCCGCCGCCGTGCTTGGGGATCTAGCTGAATCCGCCATAAAACGCAGCGCCGCAGTCAAGGATTCCGGTTATATCATACCCGGACGCGGCGGTGTACTGGATTCTATCGATTCGCTCGCGCTTTCGGCCCCGATTTTCTATATCGTATACGAACTTTTATTTGTATAGCTTCTTTCCGCGCTCGCTGCTGTTCGGCCTTGGCAGGCTGCGAGACTTGGGGGGGGGGGGGGATTAGCCGCGTCGTCCGCGAAATTCCCGCGCCATATCGCGGTCAAGGTCGCGCTCGCGTATGCCAGCGCGTTTGTCATAGAGTTTTTTACCTTTGCAGACTCCGAGCTCAACTTTGACTCTGCCGTTTTTGAAATAGAACGACAGTGGAATTAGTGTAAAACCCTTCTCTTCAACTTTGCGGTTAAGCCGTTTTATCTCTTGTTTGTGAAGCAGCAGGCGTTTTTTACGCGCCGGTTCATGGTTAAATACGGACGAAAAAGGGTTTTCGGAAATCAAAAATGAATTCAGCCAAATTTCGCCGTTCACCACCTCGCCCCATGCGTCAGGAAATGATATTCTGCCGTCGCGGATGGATTTAACTTCCGTGCCCAGCAACTCTATCCCACATTCATAAGTCTCGTCAACCGCGTAATCAAAACGCGCCTTGCGGTTTACGGCGATGATTTTTACACTCATTAAGGCAGTTCCATGTCTTGCGCTATGACGGGGCGAAATGAGATAAACGGCGAGCAAGAAGAAAGCGCGGCCCCGCCTCGTGTTTCCGGCGTTACGGTTCCGGGAGGGTTTATCCATGACCCGCCGCGGACGCTTCGTTTGGGCGAATCGACGGCGGCTATGCTTTCGGCGCCGGCTTTTACAAAGTAGAGGGGGACAAATGGATCGGCGCACCACTCCCAAAGGCCTGCTCCGGACGACGCTGTATCAACACCGCTTTGTTTCAAAATAATATTCTTAAGTCTGCCGCCGTCAAGCCCTTTTGCGGCGGACTTTGCGGCGTATTCCCATTCAATTTCGGAAGGAAGCCGTACTGTCCAGTCTGAAAACGGCGCTTGCAATTTTGTGTTAAGCCAGCGGCAGTACGCCTCCGCCGCGAACCATGAAACACCTGAAACTGTTGGTACGGGGCTGTCGTCGCTTTCCACAAGATATAACCGGTCTACGAGTCCGTTTTCCATAAGCGCGGCGGCGTTTTCAAGCCGCCATTCGGGGTTTTCAGATAAAAACGCCGCCCAATCATTGCCGGAAACTTCGTTTGCGGCAATGTAATAGCGCCGCATAGGGGATTCGTAGTTGAAATCGGCGGCTGCCTTGAAGATTCCGTTTTCAACTTCCACGAACTGAACGCCGCCTACGGACAGGTTTCCGCCGAAACGCGCGTTATAAGCGGTTTGCGTTTCGATTTGCCGCTCCGTTTGCGGCGGGAATACCTCGTTGATTATACTTTTTTTATACCATGCCGATTCCAGCAAGGGTTTTGCGTTTTCTTCCAAGAGGCCGGCTATTGCAACGGTAAAGGACGGGTTGTCCGCCATAAACGCAAAAATTTTTGCCAACGACGAGATTGTTTTAATGGGAGACGGGGAGCGTCCTTCGTTGTCGGCAAGCAATTTTGCCCGCAGCAGGTCTTTCAAAAAACCACGTGTTGATGTGAACCGGGCGGCTGCTTTTAGTAATTCGTCCGCGGCGCCGCCGTCCGCCGGAGCGCTTCGGTAGGCGCCCTCGGAAATGGGCATCGGCGTCTGATATACGCTGACGCTTTCTCCTGTGAAAGACCACGCGGCCGCTTCTTTTACTCCTAATGCGAGGGCGGCGAGCGGCGCGGATTCTTTCAGTTCCGCATGGATTGAAACGCGGCGCGGGAAAAAGAGAGAGGCGAAAGCGCCCGCGCCTATGCCGGCTTCAACAGTGAAATCTTCAAAGCCCGGCGATACAATGTCAAAGCGGCGGCGGCCTTCCTCTACAAACACGGCGCACGGGGTCGCGTCAAAGAAAACATCGTCAACGCGCACTGCCGCGCCGGAGGGTTCCGAAGTAAAAGCGACAAGGCTGCCGCGCCGCGTAATTCCAGGAAATATGAGGAGAAAAAAAAGAATAATTATAATAATGAGTGAATATATAA
>JAIRZA010000016.1 GCA_031267475.1 Spirochaetaceae bacterium
AAGAGGCGCTTATGGCAGAAGTTTTATCTATTATTTTGGGCGGCGGGAAAGGCACAAGGTTGTTTCCGCTAACACAAACACGGGCAAAACCGGCAGTTCCTTTCGGGGGCAAATACCGGATTATTGATATACCGTTATCTAATTGTATAAACGCCGGCTTAAAACAAATATACATACTTACTCAGTTTAATTCCGCTTCTTTGCACATCCACCTTGGGCACACTTATTCTTTTGATCATTTTTCAAAGGGCTTTGTCGAAGTTTTAGCGGCGGAGCAGACTTTGGAACATTCCGGCTGGTTTGAAGGCACTGCGGACGCGGTACGCAAGAATTTAATGCACTTCAAAGCGCATAATCCTGATTATTACATCATATTATCCGGCGACCAGCTTTACCGTATGGATCTGCGGGATATGTTAAAAAAACACAGTGAATCCGGCGCCGCGATTTCGATAGCCTGCACCGCTGTTTCGCGTGAGGACGCTAGTCAACTGGGTATATTAAAGGCGAATAAGCAGAATCTGATTACGGAATTCCTTGAAAAACCCGGACCGGTAAAGGATATTTCCGATTTCAAAGCGCCGCCGGAACTTCAAAAGAGCAAAAATGACGCTTATCTTGCGTCTATGGGTATATATGTTTTTAACGCGGACACGATGCACAGATGTTTGGATAATACTTTAACGGATTTTGGAAAAGAAATAATTCCAGAAGCTATAAATAAGCTTAAGGTAAACGCTTACACGTTTGAGGGTTACTGGGAGGATATTGGAACAATTAGCAGCTTCTACAACGCCAATCTTAACCTTGCGAACATAAAGCCGCTGTTTGATATATATGATGAAGAGCGTCCGATTTATACGCGGATGTATAATTTGCCGCCGTCAAAAATGAATTTTAGCAGCATGAATCAGTCTATAGCGGCGGAAGGGTGCATCATCACTAACTCCTCTATTACAAACGCCGTTGTTGGTGTTCGTACTATAATTGAATCCGGCGCGAGCCTTAATGGTGTTGTCTGCATGGGCGCGGATTATTACGAGACGGAGGCGCAAAAGCTGGCCAACGCGGAAAACCGGCTTCCAAATGTAGGGATAGGCAAGGGTTCAATCATCAAAGGCGCAATCATTGACAAAAATGTCCGTATCGGCGAAGGCTGCCGTGTGGGTATAGACAACCTAAATCGAAGCGACGGCACTTATGAAAATTGTACTATCGTTGATGGTATAATCGTAGTTCCTAAAAACGCCGTGCTTTACCCCGGCACAATCATATAAACACGGTCTATAAATGATAAGCCCGCAAACTGCGGGCTTATGTCTTGGCTCAAAACTTAAAGTCCTAACAGATACGAATTCAGTACATTTTCAAGGTATTCTTGCTTGCCGCTTGTTAGTCCAATTTTTCCGTATTCTTTAACCAAACCCGCAAGAGCCGGCAAATCAAGCTCGCCCTTTTCAAATTTGGCTCCGTCGCCGGAATCAAAGGACGCATAGCGGTTCTTGACGAAAGCGGGTATCTTGCCGTCGTCCAACATTCGCTGCGCGATTACCAGTCCCACGGCAAAGGTATCCATGCCGCCTATGTGCGCCTCGAACAAGTCGGAAGACTCGATGGAATTACGCCTGATCTTGGAATCGAAGTTGAGTCCGCCTGTTGTGAAGCCTCCCGATTTAAGTATCGCAAACATCGCCAAACCCGCCTCGTAATAATTGTTGGGGAATTGGTCGGTGTCCCAGCCGTTTACAGGGTCGCCGCGGTTCGCGTCAACCGACCCCAGCATACCGGCGGCTGCCGCCGTCTCAAGTTCATGCGCGAAGTCATGTCCGGCAAGTTCCGCGTGATTCGCCTCGATGTTAAGCCGGAAATCTTTATCCAAGCCATAGTGCCGCAGAAAGCCTATGACGGTTTCCGAATCATAGTCGTACTGGTGCTTTGTCGGCTCGCAGGGTTTAGGTTCAATGTAAAACACGCCCTTGAAGCCTTGTTTGCGGGCATAGTCGCGCGCAAGCGTCAAAAATCGCGCAAGGTGTTCTTTTTCACGCTTTAGATCTGTGTTGAGGAGGCTCATATAACCTTCTCTGCCGCCCCAGAACGTGTATCCGAGTCCGCCAAGTTCTATTGTTGCGTCTATCGCGGACTTTACTTGAGACGCGCCTAGCGCAAGCACATTGAACTCAGGGTTTGTCGCGCCGCCGTTCATGAAGCGCGGGTTGCTGAACAGGTTGGCTGTTCCCCACAAGAGTTTTACGCCTGACGCTTTCTGCCGTTCTTTTGCCTTTGCCGTCCACGCTTGCAGATTTTTTTCAGTTTCGGCGGGTGTAGCGCCTTCTGACACAACATCTCTATCGTGGAAGCAATAAAATTCCGCGCCGATTTTTGTAAAAAATTCGAAAGCGGCGTCAAGTTTATGCTCGGCGGCTTCCGCGGCGTTTTTCGCGTCCGTAACCCACGGGTGAGGGTGAGTCGCCGCGCCAAATGGATCCGCGCCGTCCGCGCAGAAGCTGTGCCAGTAAGCTATAGCAAAACGCAGATGATCCTTCATCTTTTTGCCGCCGACCAGCTTTTCCGCATCATAATACTTGAAAGCAAGCGGGTTGTCGCTTTTTGCTCCCTCGTACCGTATCTTGCCGATGCCAGCAAAATACTCTTTGTTTCCGACAAAATAATCTGCCATAAAAACTCCTTAATTCAGCCATATCCCAAAATTCGGCCTTGATAAAATTGCTTTACTATACAAATATTCGTATAAAAAGGCAAGAGAACTTGTTTATGGATTTTTTGGGTTTTAAGGCGTTTG
>JAIRZA010000072.1 GCA_031267475.1 Spirochaetaceae bacterium
GAGACAGACCTTTGCGAATGCACCATTATCCACGAAGAAATAGTAGCGGAAGTACAGAAACAAATGCCCGATGAAGAGACAATGCTGGATTTGGCCGACCTGTTTAAGATGTTCGCCGATTCCACCCGCGTAAAAATAATCTGCGCCCTTTTATGCGCGGAAATGTGCGTATGCGATATATCCGCACTGCTGGGCATGACAAAGTCATCCATATCGCACCAACTACGCCTGCTGCGCCAAACAAAACTAGTAAAAAACAGACGCGAGGGCAAAATAATCTATTATTCCCTTGACGACGAACACATAAACGACATCCTTGACAAGGGCTTAGCCCATGTCCGTGAATAACAAGGAGACAGAGCATTATGATAAATAATAACGATTTAGCGCAAAAAGCGCCCGAAATTGACACCTGCTGCTGCGAACACTGCGCTCAAGTAAAGAGCGGGGACGCCGGCGACGGAAAATTTTTTATGCCACGCATGATTGCGGGCGGATTTCTTTTCGTACTGGGACTATTACTGGAAGCCAACATAATCAATATTCCATTTTCAGTAAGTTTTTTTTCACCAACTCTGATCGTCAGCCTTGCCGCGTATATTTTAATCGGATCCGATGTTGTTTTACGCTCCGCGAAAAACATAAGCCGCGGGCAGGTATTTGACGAAAACTTTCTGATGACGCTTGCGACCTTTGGCGCTTTCGCGATAGGCGAATATCCAGAAGCTGTCGCGGTTATGCTGTTCTATCAAATCGGCGAGGCGTTTCAAGATAGCGCGGTGCGGCGATCGCGCTCTTCGATAGCGTCTCTGATGGATATACGACCGGATTACGCTAATTTGAAGGACGGCGGCGAAATCCGCGTAGTCTCGCCGAACGACGTCCCGGCGGGAAGCATTATAATTGTTAAGCCGGGTGAAAAAATCCCGCTTGACGGGATCATTATCGAAGGAGCCTCTTCAATTGATACATCGGCGCTGACCGGCGAAAGCATGCCGCGCGATGTGGAGGCGGGCTGTGAAGTGCTATCTGGCACGATTAACACTAGCGGTTTGATTACGGTTCGAGTTACAAAGAGCGCGGGCGAATCAACTGTCGCGCGAATTCTTGAAATGGTGCAGAACGCCGCTCAAAAAAAATCAACCGTTGAAAAATTCATAACCAGATTCGCCCGTTACTACACGCCGGTTGTCGTAATTGCGGCTGTACTCCTCGCGCTAGTTCCGCCGCTTATTTTAGGCGGCATGGATTTCAACCGCTGGCTGTATCGCGCCCTCGTGTTTCTTGTTGTGTCATGCCCCTGCGCCTTGGTGATTTCTGTCCCATTGAGCTTTTTCGGCGGTATCGGCGGCGCGTCAAAACAAGGAATACTGGTAAAAGGCAGTTCATACTTGGAAGCCTTGAGTAACATAGACACGATTGTGTTTGATAAAACAGGAACATTGACTAAGGGGATTTTCAAGGTTACTCAGGTTGATGTGAACGGGATGTATTCAAAAGATGATATCCTCTACTACGCGGCGCACGCCGAGCTTTTTTCAAATCATCCGGTCGCCGAGGCTGTCGCTTCGGCTTTTCCCGGTAAAGCGGATGCCGCTGTTGTTGAAGATCTCCACGAGATCGCCGGACGCGGCGTCCGGGCGCGTGTGAATGGGAAAACGGTTTTAGCGGGTAATAAAAAACTATTGGAAAGCGAGCGCATAAAATTTACGCCCTACGAAGGCACCGGCGCTTGTGTTTATATCGCCATTGACAACGAACCAGCCGGGCGGATAATCATACACGACGAGCTAAAGCCGGACAGCGCCGCCGCGATAAGCGCGTTAAAAAAATTAGGCGTACGTCATACCGCGATGCTTACCGGCGATACAGATAAAGAAGGCGCGGCGATTGCCGGGCAGTTGGGCATAGATACGACATTCACGGAGCTTTTACCGGATGAAAAGGTACGCGCTCTTGAAAAAATCGGGGAGCGGCGAAAAACAAACGGGAGCTTGGTTTTTGTGGGGGATGGGATAAACGACGCGCCTGTACTTGCCCGCAGCGATGTGGGAATCGCGATGGGCGCGCGCGGAGCGGACGCGGCGATTGAGGCGGCGGATGTTGTGTTGATGACGGACGAGCCCGCCAAAATCTGCGCCGCCGTAAATATCGCCCGCAAGACGCATCGTATTGTGAAGCAAAATATTGTATTCGCTCTTGGTGTAAAAGGTGTAATCCTAGCCGCGGGGGCGCTGGGCGCGGCCTCAATATGGATTGCTGTTTTTGGTGATGTCGGCGTGTGTTTGATCGCGGTGTTGAACGCGATTCGGGCTCAAACCGTGAAGCCTTTAAGCATCTGATATTTTGCAAGCCTTTATAAGCCTTAAGGAAGCGATGATTTATTCGAATTAGCCGTCCGCGCTCAGCAATTCAAAGTATCAAAAATTCATGCTAAGATGAGGCATGGGACGGAAAGTATTTAGGGGACTCATAGACAGTTTTAACCGTGTGTGCGGACAGATGCCGGATACCAGGCGGCCCG